>CAZOSU010000102.1:0-8402 GCA_964582515.1 uncultured Acetatifactor sp.
ATCATGTTCTCCGATGCGGACTTCGCATTATCCAACATGTTACTTGCAGACGTTTCAGAATACTGGAACGCAGATGAGGAGGTTAAGAATTTAGCTCCTACCATCGCAGAGGCAAAGATTGGTTCCTTCATGACCAGCGGACAGTTTGCAGTTCCTGTAAAGTTCTTCCCAGGTATCATGTATGTAGACAGAAACGTACTTGAAACCCTCAACGTAGAGGTTCCGGGACAGGATTGGACATGGCCTGAGATGATTCAGTTAATCAAAGACTGTACCGTACTTGACAGCCCTGACGGAATGGCTTACTACGGAATCGGTGTTTACAACAGACTTGACTCTTACTATGGTATTGCAGCAAGCCAGGACATCATCGGTGAGTTCGGTTTCAACGGAACTACCTTTGACCTTAGTATCTGGGCAGTAGGTGAGCAGGAATTCGCAGACCTTGCAGTTGGTGGATACAGAGCTCCTTCTACCGAGACTGAGGAGATGGAAGAATGGGCTGGTGACTGGGAAGCATGGTGTGGTGCTACCGGACACGTTGCTATGTTCTCAGAAGCATTCTGGACCTATCAGGGTACCTGGGCTACCGAGGCATTTGAGCAGTACAACTTAGATATCGTTCCTTACGTAGTACCTGCAGTAGATGCAGATGTTGCCGGTAATGCACACTCTATCGCAACCATCGACTTTGGTGGTGTAACTACCTCTTGTCAGTATCCTCGTGAAGCATATGAATTATTAAAGTTCATGAGCTACGGTGTTGACGGATGGAAGACCAGAATTGCAATGTACAACGACGAGACTATTACCAATGCTTCCGGACTTGCTCTGAAGTATGACGTAATGCCTGCTCCTATCACCATGAATGAAGAAGTATGGGATGGCTACATCGCAATGTACACCAAGGGAATGGACGAAGAGCATGTAGGTCTCTGGGAGAACTACTTCGAAAGCTGTATGTATCCTATTCCATTCGGTTGGACTTCAATCGCCGGTTACTGGAACTACTGTGCAGAGTACTTCAACTCTATCGGTATTCATACCTTAGTAGATAATGGCTCTGCTAAGGCTGCTGACTTCGCTGAAGAGGCAACCCGTAAGGCTAACTACTATCATGCACAGGCTATGATTGATTACTTCGGACCAAACGGATACAATATTCTTACCGATGATGAAATCACATTATACGAAGGCTTAGTAGCTGAGAATCAGTAAATAATTTCGCCGACGACCGCAAACAAGCGGTGCACCGCACCATTTGTTTGCAGCCTGGCGAATTAAAATTTGATGAGGAAACCGCTGGGGAGCGCAGCAGTGAGCGTCGAAGACGCGGCTTTCCGAATCTTGTACATAAAGGGAAATTTATTTTCCCTACTTAATCAAGTAACATATATGTTTCACATATATAAAGGAGGATTTTAAAAATGAAAAAGAAAGTTTTAGCCGCACTTTTAAGTGCAACAATGGTTATGTCTATGATGACCGCTTGTGGTGGTTCTGACGAGCCTGTAGCATCTTCTGACGAAGCTGTACAGACCGAAGCTCCTACCGAAGCTCCTACCGAAGCTCCGGCTGAGCCTACCGAAGAGCCAGCTTCTGAAGCTTCTGGTCTGGCAGAAGCTGAGGATATTCCGGATCCGTTATACCACTTCGCTATGGATGGAACAGATCAGGGTATCGTTACTATCGTTCGTGATGAGAACAATCCTGGTGTTAACAACGGTGCTACACATGGTATCATCGAAAGTGCTACCTACGTTAAGGATGGCGTAGAGAATCCTGTAGTTGTACAGTACGCTAATGGTCCTGTAGGAACCTGTACTTACGTTGATGGTAACTTTGGTCTTAAGTTCCCTGTAGAAGGTTTTGAGGGTGAAGAGTACACCATCTCTTTCTGGATGAATGCTGATAGATTATCTACATATGGTCCTTCTCTTCAGTTAGGTTCTAACATGGGTATGGATGGTACCGGCGATGCAGTTACATGGATTAACTTTACTCAGTCTGAGTGGGGTGCAAACTCTGCAAAGATTTTCCCTGTAGTATGGAACAGAAACTCTGCAACCGGCGCTTGGCCTTGGGTTTATGCTGGTGATGATGCAATCCATGGAAAGAAGGAATGGGTTTTAGTTACTTTAGTTTCTACCGGAAATGTATATAACTATGCAGAAGATGGACTTGACAGAGTAGCTTGTAAATTATACTTAGATGGTGTTTTAGCATTTGATGCTGCAGAAGGTGCTTACGGCGGACTTGCAACCGGAATTATGG
The DNA here is from genome assembly GCA_964582515.1 of uncultured Acetatifactor sp. Taxonomy (GTDB): domain Bacteria; phylum Bacillota; class Clostridia; order Lachnospirales; family Lachnospiraceae; genus Acetatifactor. The sequence continues at coordinate 2,275 of CAZOSU010000102.1, forward strand.
CTCCTAGCAATAATTTCGAATGTTACTTCGGTTTGAACTACTGGGATAGCATTTTCAAAGGATTTATTGATGAATTCTATATCTTTGATGAAGCTTTAACTGATGGTCAGGTTGCCAGCCTTTACTTAGAAGGTGACCCTACTGTTGAATCTGTAGCAGAAGCTCCTGCAGAGGTTGAGGCAGAGCCTGTTGCTAATGACAACTCTGGTGTTGTTACTACCGGTACTGTTGTAGGTTCTATGGCTTGTGATACCGGATTCTGGTCTGTATGGTCTGACACTGTTCAGGTTCCTTCAGGCGAGTCTGTATCTGTAAACTTCAAGAACTATACCGATGGTCTTGCTAACTGGAATAACTTCCTTGTAATCCTTCAGAACGTTCCTGATGCACACGGTGCAGATGCAAACGCTGATTACAAAGAGTATGCAGTAATGCGTGCTGATAACTGGGGATGGGGTTCAGGCTATGATAACATCGCAGTTGCAGAGTGTGACTGGAACTGGGATACCTTTGCTAAGGATATGAACGGTGCAGATGTTAACTTAACCATTACCAACAATGGTACTACCGCTGATGTAGTTGCAGTTGTTACCACCGCTGATGGTAAGACTTACAACCAGAAGTATACCGGAATCGCAGTTGATGGCGACTTATACTACTGCTTATCATGCGAGAAGGCATTCTTAGACATTCAGTAAGAATAACTTTAAATTACACAGGTCCGGCTCATTTGAGCCGGACCTTTTTTTGATTTGAAAAAGAAAATTTGAGAGAGGCAAATAAAAAACAAGCCCCAAGAGAAATCTAAGAGCTTGTTTGCATTGATAAAATATTAATCTGAAATTTCTTCCTCATAATATGCCTTCACGCGAATCGCCTGGCTATAGTCACCAAAGTCATCACCGAATAAGGTACAGCCGCCCACATTGGTGGTGTCCTTGGGCACTTCAATTTTGAAGGAAATGTAGCTGTTGTAATTGATATTCAAATCCTGAATGGTTACATCGGAAATCTTGTAGGTTCCATCGATGAAGGTTCCATCTGCATTGACAATCAAGGTCTTAAGCAGACCATACTGATTAAGCAGCTCCGGCCACCAGCCCGGACAGAGATATCCCTTACGAGCACCATAATCCCCGGGACTTATCCACATTCCCAAAGGAATATTGTTGATGGAAAAGTGGATATCGGACGGATAATCCTCATTGTATTCCGGGCACTCCGAAGAGATTTCAAAGGAAATCTGCAGCTCCGTAAGTGTCTGGCCTGCCTGCAGGTGGTTGGGCAGATTATACTCTACGTAACCGGAATTAAACCATAATATACCCGCATTGAATCTATCCGGAAAGGAGAATACCTTCGGGTCATCCAGTGCACCGATAATCTCCTTCGCAGTCGCCAGACCGCAGGTAGGTGTAACATTACAATTGGTATAGTAACCCACACGGATATCGTCTGTGTAACAGTGTCGCTCCTCCTTTTTCGGTGCAAAATCAATCATCAGCCGGCTGTAACGCGGACGAATAATTTTCATGGTACCTCTCTTACCGGAGGTGGTTTTAATTTTTACAAGACCTGCTTCCTCCAGCTTGCTTACATGCATGGAAATTGCACCATTGGTCAGACCAAGGGCTTCCGCAAGGTCGTTCATACTGAGTTTTTCGTCCTCATAAATCATCTCCATGATTTTGAGACGCATTGGTGTACTTAAGGCTTTGAACACATTTTCCGCCTCAGCCACAGATTTAAAATATAACATAATAATATCCCCCAAAATACCACATAAGTATTCTTTCAATAATAACTATAACGAATTCATTAATTAAAGTCAACGCTAAAACAGTTTAAAATGTGACAAAATTAAAGCGTTTTCAAACATTGTCAAAAAAAGGGTAAAACTGCATAAAATCGGCTGTAAAAACTTGTGAAACTTTTGGTTTTTCTTTGGTTGACATTATAGGAAATCCATACTACTATAAAGATAGTTAAGGAAAATCTAAACTATTTTAGAATTCGTTAAAATAATAACTAAGGGGGACTTTTCGGGATGGCAAAATTATACGTAAACCCAAAAATTCAAAAAGGTCATTTAAATCCTGAATTGCAGGGCCATTTTTCCGAGCACTTGGGAAGATGCATCTATGAAGGATTATATGTAGGTGAGAACTCAAATATACCTAATACCAACGGTATGCGTAATGATGTTGTAGCGGCTCTGAAGGAAATGCAGATTCCGGTACTTCGCTGGCCGGGTGGATGCTTTGCGGACGAATATCATTGGAAGGATGGTATTGGACCCAAGGAGACACGCAAGAAAATGATTAACACTCACTGGGGCGGTGTTGTGGAAGACAACAGCTTTGGTACCCATGAATTTATGGAGCTGTGTAAGCAGCTGGGCTGTAAGAATTACATCAATGGTAATGTGGGCAGCGGTACCGTACAGGAGATGAGTGAATGGGTAGAGTATATGACCTTCGACGGAGTGTCTCCCATGGCGGACTTAAGAGCAAAGAACGGTCATGAGGAAAGCTGGAAGATTGATTATTTTGGTGTGGGTAATGAGAACTGGGGCTGCGGCGGTAATATGACTCCGGAGCATTATGGTAACCTGTATCGTCAGTTCCAGACCTATGTGCGTAATTACAAGGCAGATGCACCCATTTACAAGATTGCCTGTGGCGCAAATGTAGCAGATTATTTCTGGACAAAGGGTGTACTTGAGACAACCCACAAGCATACACCGCCACACCTTCACGGCTTTATGAACGGCTTGTCCTTACATTACTATACTCATCCGGGCGGATGGATGAATAAAGGCAGTGCTACTGTATTTGATGAGGAAGAGTACTACAAGACCTTAAATAAGACATTATACATGGATACCTTGATTAATAATCATGGTGCTATTATGGATGAATTTGACCCGGAAAAGAAAATCGGTATGATTGTAGATGAATGGGGAACCTGGTATGATGTAGAGCCGGGCACCAATCCGGGCTTCTTATACCAGCAGAACACCATGCGTGATGCGCTGGTAGCAGGTATCAACCTAAACATCTTTAACAAGCACTGCGACCGTGTGAAGATGGCAAATATTGCCCAGATGGTAAATGTATTGCAGGCAGTAATTCTCACCGAAGGCGAGAAGATGATTCTGACCCCCACCTATCATGTGTTTAACATGTACAAGTATCATCAGGATGCAGAGCTGTTAGACAGCTACATTGAGACAGAGGAAATCGGTATGGGCGAGTGGAAGGTGCCGAACCTTCACGAATCCGTATCCTTGGGCAAGGATGGCAAGATTCACGTAACCATCAATAACTTATCAGTAACCGAAAGCTATGATATCGATGCAGTATTTACGGAGACCGCTATCAAGGGCGTAGAGGCTACTATCTTAACAAATGAAATGCACGCACATAATACCTTCGACAATCCGGATGTAGTGCATCCTGAGAAGTTCGATGGTGCAACCGTAGAAGGCAATAGCGTTAAATTCACCATGCCTGCATGCAGTGTAATGCATTTGGCATTAGAAATCTAGGAAAAGAGAGAGAAAAAATGGCAGAAGCAAAAATTAATGGCGTAATTACAGAATACAACGAGGCGTTTATTTTACAGCGCGCTGACCCATATGTGTTAAAGGCACAGGATGGCAGCTATTACTTTACGGCCTCCGTACCCGCATATGACAAGATTATCCTTCGTCACAGCGACACATTAATGGGTCTTAAGGAGGCTGAGGAGGTAACCGTCTGGACCAGACATGAAAATGGCCCTATGAGCAAGCATATCTGGGCTCCGGAAATTCACTATGTATTTGGCAAGTGGTATATCTACTTTGCAGCAGGTGAGCAGGAGGATATGTGGAAAATCAGACCCTACGTGCTGGAGTGTCAGGGACCGGATCCTATGACCGATGAGTGGGTAGAGCTTGGTAAGATGCAGAGAGCAGATGCGGATGAGTTCTCCTTTGAGGCTTTCTCCTTAGATGCAACCATTTTTGAGAATAAGGGCGATTACTACTATGTATGGGCGGAGAAGGTAGGTGTTGGTCCACAGATTTCCAACCTTTACATTGCAAAGATGGAGACTGCAAATAAGCTGGCAACGGTACAGGTGCTGTTAACCACACCGGACTATGACTGGGAAAGAATTGGCTTCTGGGTGGACGAGGGACCTGCGGTAGTGAAGAAGAATGGCAAGATTTATCTGACCTTCTCCTCCTCTGCAACCGGTGCATGCTATTGTATGGGTATGCTTTCCACCACCGAGGATATGGATTTATTAGACCCTCAGAGCTGGAAGAAGGAGCGTTATCCGGTAGTGAAGACCAATGAGGAAAAGGGAATCTACGGACCGGGCCACAACAGCTTTACCAAGGATGAGAATGGTAACGATATCTGCGTATTCCACGCTCGTACTTATCCGGAAATCATCGGAGACCCGTTATACGACCCCAACCGTCATGCAATGCTGATGAAGGTAGAGTGGGACGAAAACGACAGACCTGTATTTAACTACAACAAAACAGCGGATTTTTCATAAAGAGGATTTATAAGGCAGGAGCTATTTAGATTTTTTTCTAAATAGCTCTTGTTTTTAATTGGAAAACATGGTATATTCTATTTAGAAAATTTTCTAAATAGCGTCGCAAAGTAACACGAAAGGAGGCGTATATGTGGGATTTGCAGAAACCTTTAAAGCCTTATCGGACCCCATTCGGCGGGAAATATTAGAGATGCTGAAGAAGGGGCAGATGTCAGCGGGAGATATTGGGAGTCATTTTGATATGACCGGCGCCACCATATCCTACCATCTGAGCATCTTAAAAAAGGCGGGACTGATTAAAGAAAACAAGAGCAAGAATTATATTTACTATGAGTTAAACGCATCTGTAGTGGAAGAGGTTTTGCTCTGGCTCAGCGATTTAACAGGAGGGAGTGACAATAATGAAGATTAGCAAGAGAACAATTATTATAACAAGTATTTTAATATTTTTACCGGTGGTGTTTGGTCTGGTGATGTGGAATCAGCTTCCGGACCCAATGCCCACCCATTTTGGAGTGGACGGACAGGCGGATGGCTGGAGTAGCAAGGGCTTTGCGGTGTTTGGACTGCCACTGATTATACTTGGTGCCCACTTGCTTTGCATTTTTGCATCCAAGACGGACCCTAAGAGTAAGAACTATTCAGAGAAGCTTTTTGGTTTGATTGTATGGTTGATGCCGGTATTATCTGTTTTGGTAAATGGCGCAATGTATGCTTATGCATTAGGTACTTCCATCGATGTCACTATGTTGATAATGGTTTTTGTATCCGTGCTGTTCATCGTTATTGGCAACTATTTGCCAAAGTGCAGGCATAATTATACTATGGGAGTGAAGCTTCCATGGACACTGGCGGATGAAAATAACTGGAACGCCACTCATCGTCTGGCAGGTTATGTGTGGATGCTTGGCGGTATGGTACTTCTTATAAATTCTTTTTTCTTTAATATGTATGTATTCTTTATGGTAGTAGTAGCCATGGTTATGATTCCCACGGTGTATTCTTACTTATATTACCGTAAGCATGGTGTGGCAGAGAAGAGAGAGGAGGAGTAATATGGTATCCGGAGGTGTTGTATTGGCACTATGGGTGACATTGTTTATCAGTTTGTTTCTGCCCGTGATTTTATTAATTGCATATGCTTTGAAGCATAGGAAAATGGGCGTGGTATCTGCCTGGCTACACGGAGCATTTTATCCCGTATTTTGGGACGGAATTTGAAGGAGATACCATTAAACGTATTTGTATAAAGGATGATAATGGAGAATATGTATTTTATCTTATTTCACTAATTGAACATAAGAGCAGAGTGGATTATAATGTACCTATACAGCTACTGAAATATATGGTCTGCATATGGATTGAATATGAAAAGCAATAAGGAGCTGCTGGAGCGAAAGGATGTTATGTCCCTGATTATGCTGCTGAATAAGATTCAGACCTCTGCGGAGCTGTCCATGGTGAGAGAGCTTCCTGCCGAGAGTTTCGATGAGTTGCTTAAGGAAGCACCGGAGCAGATTGTGGATATTTTGGTTTCTGTAGTAAGGACACTGTGTAAACGCATCAATGCC
>CAZOSU010000103.1:0-8390 GCA_964582515.1 uncultured Acetatifactor sp.
ACGTGGGGGTAAAGTAAGATGGATGTTAGCCAATCTCTTGAGATCTTTATTGATGAATAAAACGAGCATTTACAGAATTTGAATACCCAGATTCTGAATCTGGAATCAGACCCAAGCAGCTCTGATACCGTGAATGAAATTTTCCGTGCTGCCCATTCCTTAAAGGGTATGGCAGGAACCATGGGATATAAGAGAATGCAGAATTTGACCCATGATATGGAAAATGTATTTTCAGAGGTTCGTAACGGTAATGTTGTTGTGCAGCCGGGGATGATAGATATTCTTTTCCAGTGTCTGGACGCTCTGGATGAGTATGTAACCAATATTAAGGAATCCGCTGACGAAGGAACCAATGAAAACCAGCATCTGATTGACCAGTTAAACGTTATCTTAAACAGCAAAGGACAGGGGGCTGCAGCTCCTGCACCGGCAAAGAAGGAGGCGGAGCAGGGCACCGCAGCAGAGGGGGATATTGCAGGCAGGAAGTGGCTGGATATCACTCTGGACAGTGCACAGAAGGATGTAATGGAAGAGGCTCTTCGCCAGGGCAAGAAGCTTTATGGACTGACCATTACCGTACAGGAGAGCTGTATTTTAAAGGCAGCCAGAGCATTCCTGGTATTTAAGGCAGTGGAAGAGAAATCTGAAATTATTGTTTCCAATCCTCCTGCTCAGGATATTGAGGATGAAAAATTTGAACGTGACTTCAGTCTGATTGTAGTATCGGATGCTGAGGTTAAGGATATTATTAAGGCTGCAGAGAATGTTTCTGAAATCGAGAGCGTGCTTGGTGATGTCATCGACTTAGAAGCTATGGACTTTGTGGCAGAAACCAAGGTTCAGAAGGAAGCACCTGTTTCTACCGCTGCAGCTGTTCCTACAGAGGTGATAGCAGAAAGACAGGCTCCTGCTGCTAAGGCAGAGAAGAAGCAGGCACCGGGCAAGCCGGTTGTAAACAGAACCGTCCGTGTAGATATTGAGAAGCTGGATTCCCTGATGAATCTGGTAAGTGAGCTTATTATTGCAAAAAACTCACTGGTTTCCATCTCCAGTCAGGATGAAACCTCTCATACCGGTGCATTCAATGAGCAGATTGAATATTTAGAGAGCGTTACCACCAATCTTCATGAATCGGTAATGAAGGTTCGAATGGTACCTATTGAAAGTGTTGTAAATAAGTTCCCACGTATGATTCGTGACCTTTCCAAGAAGCTTGGAAAGAAGATGGAGCTGTATATGTCCGGTGAGGACACCGAGCTTGACCGTACCGTGGTAGATGAAATCGGCGATCCTTTAATGCACCTTTTACGTAACTCTGCTGACCATGGTCTGGAGTCCGCGGAAATTCGTGCCCAGCGCGGGAAGCCTGAGGTTGGTTCCATTTTCCTGGATGCATATCAGGATGGTAACAACGTAGTTATCGAGGTTCGCGATGATGGTAACGGTATCGACGTTGAGAGGGTTAAGAATAAGGCTATCGAGCGTGGCTCCATTACTCCGGAGCAGGCAGCAAATATGTCCGATAAGGAAATCATCGATTTACTGTTCCTTCCAAGCTTTTCTACAGCAAAGGCAGTTACCGATGTATCCGGCAGAGGCGTAGGTCTTGACGTTGTTAAGTCTAAGATTGAAGCACTTAGCGGTGAAGTAGAGGTCAGAAGTAAATTAGGGGAAGGCAGTACATGGATTATCCGTCTGCCGCTTACCTTAGCGATTATCCAGGCTCTGATGGTTGTGGTAGGCGGAGAGAAATATGCGATTTCTCTTGGCTCCATCCAGACAATCGAGGATATTCATCCATCCGAGATTAAAACCGTACAGAACAAAGAGGTTATCCATCTCCGTGGAACCGTTATTCCTTTGATTCGTTTGAGCGAAGTGCTGGATATTGAAAGTACAAAGTCGCCTGACGAGAGCATGGAGGTTGTTATCGTGAAGAAGGGTGACAAGCAGGCCGGTCTTGTGATTGATGAGTTAATCGGTCAGCAGGAAATCGTTATTAAGTCCTTAGGAAAGTATATCAAGCAGTGCAAGTTTATCAGTGGTGCAACCATCTTAGGTGATGGCGAGGTAGCTCTGATTTTAGATGCAAATGCTTTGATTTAGGAAAGGAGATAGCGACATGGATGAATTAAAAGTTGTTGGAAGCGATGGTGTTCAGTATATTGTTGTTCGCTTAGGAGAAGAGCAGTACGGAATCGATATCAAATACATAGATAATATTATCAGAATGCAGGGCATCACCAGAGTACCCAAGGTATCGGAGTACTTAAAGGGTGTAATCAATCTCCGTGGAGAGGTTATCCCGGTTATGAGCGCAAGACTGAAAATGTATTTGCCTGCAGACGAGATTACCAGAGCTACCCGTATTATTATTTTAAAGCTTGAACAGCATGGTACCGTGGGAATTATTGTGGACGAGGTAAAAGAGGTAGTTACTCTTGATTCTGAGCACATTGAAAAGGTATCCTACGATTCCAATACAGAGAATGTTAATTTCATTACCGGAATCGGAAAGCATAATGAGGAATTAATTTCCTTATTGGATTTGAATTTACTGTTACAGGAAAAAGATAATGTATAAAAGGACGTAAGGTGATGGCAGATTTTAACTTGAATGATGTTTCAGAGAGATATGTGGATGTATTAAAGGAAATTGGAAATATCGGTGCAGGAAATGCCATGACAGCATTGTCCCAGATGCTACAGTGCAAGGTGGATATGCGTGTTCCACAGGTTAGGCTGCTTGACTTTTCGGAAGTCGGTGCCATAATGGGTGGCGAAGAAAAAACAATGTGTGGGATTTTACTTGGTGTGGAAGGAGATATTACAGGAAGTATTATGTTCCTGATTGAACTGGAGGCTGCCAAGGGGCTGATAAAGAAGCTGATGATGGGGTACGAATCAGGTCAGCCTGCCTTTGATGATATGGAGCTTTCTGCTTTAAAGGAAATCAGTAATATCATTACCGGAGCGTACCTGAATTCTCTTTCTACGCTGACAAATTTGATGATTTATCCTACACCACCCAGTCTTACAATTGATATGGCGGGAGCAATTTTAAGTGTTCCTGCAATTGAATTTGGTATATTGGGTGACCATATATTATTAATCCAGTCTCAGTTTTATGATGAGGTTGAAATTGATGGCTACTTTATATTAATTCCGGATTTACCGTCATATGAAAAGATTTTGAGTGCACTTGGAATTATGTAAAGAGGGACGTGACATGGGTGAGATAATCAAGGTTGGAATGGCTGATTTAAAGCCTTGCAAGGCTCCGGATGGCGTAATTACCTTAGGACTTGGTTCCTGTGTGGGTATTGCCATCCGTGACCCGGGGACTTTAATCGGCGGATTAGCACATATTATGCTTCCGGACAGCACTGCAATACATAATGGTGCATCCAATATTGCAAAGTTTGCAGACACCGGAATCGTAGAGCTTGTCAGGCAGATGGAAGCGATGGGGGCAAAGAAAAGTCGTATGGTTGCAAAGATTGCAGGTGGAGCTACCATGTTCCAGTTTGCAAGCCAGAATTCCATGATGCAGATAGGCGCACGAAATGTGGAGGCTACCAAGAAGGTACTCTCGAAGTTAAATATTCCGATTTTAGCAGAGGATACCGGACTTAATTATGGTAGAACCGTTACCTTTTATCCGGAAACGGGGGATTTTCATATTCGTGCAGTTGGTAAGACAGAGACAATTATATAATGGAGGAAGGTCTTTATGAACAGAAGGACTATGCCTTTCATATTGATGCTTGTGGCAGGCTTTATTACTTGTATTGTGACATTCATCAATGAGTACTCCATTGTCGACAAATTACTCAGTTTGTCGATTGTAATGCTGGTGTTCTATATGCTGGGGAGACTGATGCAGAAAGCGTTGGACTATTTTGATAAGCAGAATAAGGAAAAGGCGAAGGCAGAGGAAGAGGCAAAGGAAAAGGCCCTGAAGGAGCAGGAAGCATTACAGAAAGAGCAGGAGACTGGCGAGGGAGAGAAAAAAGTAGGATAGTATGGATGAAGCTGGCAAGAAAAGTCTTTGGGAGGAATATGCGAAGGGTAAAACTCCTGAGATAAGGGAAAAAATCATATTGGAGTATGCTCCACTGGTTAAAACGGTTGCCGGACGACTAAGTATGTATCTGGGCTATAATGTGGAGTATGAAGATTTAGTTAGTTATGGTATATTCGGACTTATTGATGCCATTGATAAGTTTGATACTATGAAAGAGGTGAAGTTTGAGACTTATGCCTCTTTACGTATAAGGGGTGCGATTCTGGATCAGATTCGTAAGATGGATTGGATTCCTCGTACAATCAGACAGAAGCAGAAGCAGATAGACGGTGTCATCCGTGAAATCGAAAGTGCAACAGGCAGAAGTGCTACGGATGAAGAAATAGCTGAAAAATTAGGAATCAGTGAAGAAGAATATCTGGATATGCAATCGCAGATGAAAATCACCGGGGTGGTTTCCTTAAACGAATATATGGAGGCGGGAAGTGATGTTTCCCACGATTACAGTGGATGTACCTCCAGTCGTTTTGAAACACCGGAGGAGAATATCGAGAAGGAAGAGCTGACGAAGGTTTTGGGGGAAGCGCTTAAGCTTTTAACAGAGAAGGAATGCAGGGTAATTCAGTTATATTATTATGAAGAATTAACGTTAAAGGAAATTGCAAGTATTCTGGAAATCTCAGAATCCAGAGTCTCTCAGCTCCATACCAGAGCTTTGCAGAAAATGAAGACCAAGATGGGTCAGTATATGGGAATTTTAAGCGACAAAATTACGGGGAATAAGAAATGAGAAATGGTTACTTTAAATTAGTGAGTATACAGGGTGGTTTTGGTCTGAAGCTGATTCCACCGAAAGATGGTGGACAGGGTATTGTTATAAGTGAAGTCGTGGACCATTTAGATTATTGTCATGTGGTCTATGACTTTTCTGCGCTTAAAAATAATATTGAGTCCGGAAAAGAAATGATTATGCCTCTGGGGACAGGCGAGTGTCCAAAAGTAAATGAGAATTATACGGTGTCCATCAGTCCGGACAAAATGGAAGCAACAGCAAGATTTACCGCACCATCTGCAACCGGTGAGCTGCTTACCATGGATGAGTTCATAAGGGATTTGAAATTCCGCAGAATTATTACCGGGCTTCAGATGGAGGACATCCAGAATTTCTTCATTGAGCGCGGATATTGCCAGGATATTGTGGTGGCAAAGGGTAAGCCGGCGGGAGAAGGACGGGATGCAAGTATTGAGTATTTCTTTAATACCGACCAGCATGCGCAGCCTACGCTTCTTGAGGATGGTAGTGTGGACTTCTTTAACTTAAACGCCATCTGCCACTGTAGGAAGGGGGATTTACTTGCACAGATTACACCGGAGGAAAAGGGTGAAACAGGTATTAATATCTGTGGCGAGTACATAAATTCCCGTGATGTGAAGGGGATGAAGCACCGCTTTGGGCATAATATGACCCTTTCCGAAGACGGTCTGTGTCTGTATTCCAACGTGGATGGTCATGTTACGCTGGTGGATGATCAGGTATTTGTTTCAGACCTTTATCTTGTGGAAAATGTGGATAACAGTACCGGTAATATTGTATTCGAAGGCAGCGTACAGATAAATGGTAATGTGAAGTCCAACTTCTCCGTTTCTGCTAAGGGAAATGTAGTAGTTAACGGCGTTGTAGAGGGTGCTTACATTAAGGCGGATGGAAATATCATCATTGCCCGGGGTATGAACGGTATGGGCAAGGGTAAATTAGAGGCCGGCGGAAATATTATTGCTAAGTTTTTAGAGAGCGTTACCGCAGAGGCGGACGGGTATATTCATGCAGAGTCTGTACTGCACAGTCAGCTGCAGGCAGGAACAGAAATCGAAGTGGATGGAAAGCGTGGCTTTATCACCGGCGGTAAGGTATCCGCACCCAATAAGATTACCGTAAAGACCTTAGGCTCTGAAATGGGAGCCAGCACCATTGTAGAGGTGGGCTCCAATCCAAAGCTTAAGGATGAGTATAATGAGCTTTCCAAGGAACTTGTTGAGATTCAGAAGGTAATTAAGAGCAGTCAGCCCATTATTGCGTCTTTTGCAGAAAAGAAGGCAAAAGGTGCAAAGTTTACGGAGGACCAGTTAGCTTATATTAAGAAGCTTGCATTTATGGTGGATCTTAAGAAGAAGGAGCTTGCCGAGAAGTATGAAAAGTATGAAGAAATTCAGATTCAGCTTGCAAGCCAGAGACAGGCAAAGGTAGTGGTAAAGGGAAGCGTTCATCCGGGGACAAAAATCGTAATCGGTGATTTATCCATGGTGGTGCAGAATACCAACCACTACTGTAAGTTTGAAAAAGTAGAGGGCAATGTAAAAATGACAGGTCTGTAAGACGTGGGGGTGAAGACAGATGGCATTTGGAGCGATAGAGCTTGCGACCATTGCAAGAACACAGGATTTTACCACAATCAAGCATAATGAGGACAGTAAGGGCCCCATGATGCAGACCATGGCGGGGGAGAAGGTGCAGAAGGACACCACCCAGAAGGTGCATCAGGTGAATAAGAAGGACGAATCGGCATGGCAGAATAAGAAATTTGACGCCAGGGAAAAAGGTTCTGATTCCTATCAGGGTGACGGTGGTAAAAACCGCAGGGGGAAACCGCAGGAGACGATTATCCGTAAAGGCTCCGCAGGCGGATTTGATATTAAAGTATAAAGGGTTGTAACACAGATGGATTTATTGGAAATTGTACTTTTGGCAGCCGGTGCAGTGATTTTTGTACTGAGTTTTATCATACCGGCAAAGGGGAAAAATTCAGAAGAAGCTCTGGGACTGGCAAAGGATGAGATTAAGGAATTGGTTGCCGGTGAGATGGGACAGATTAAAAGCCAGGTGGATGATACCGTGGACGAAGCGATTATTTATGCCATGGAGAAGACGGAGCGTTCCTTAGAGCGTCTTTCCAATGAGAAAATCATGGCAGTAAGCGAGTACTCCGATACGGTGCTGGCAGAAATTCATAAAAATCATCAGGAAGTCATGTTCTTATACGATATGCTCAATGATAAGCATATCAATCTTAAAAATACAGCATCCCAGGTGGATAAGACCGCCAAGGAAGCAGAGGCGGCAGTGAAGGAAGCTGTCAAGGAAGTGGAAAAGGCGAAGGAAGTCATTCCTGTTTTCCAGGCACTTAATGTAAGTGCAGAGCACCTTACCATTAGGGAGGATGCCCTGGCTGAGTTAAATGCACAGGAAGAAAATGTGCAGTCACAGACGACACCGGTAGTGGATGAGAAGCAGGCCATTGCCAACAGAAACGAAGCGATTTTGGCGTTGCACCGTTTAGGAAAGAGCCAAATAGAAATCGCAAAAGAGCTGGGACTGGGTGTCGGCGAGGTCAGACTGGTAATAGAATTGTTTAAGGAATGATGAGGAATGAAGCTTAAATTTTATTTAAGAGGGCTTGGAATTGGTATTTTTGTAACCGCCCTTATTATGACAATTGCCTCTTCCGGGAAAAATACCATGACCGATGAAGAGATTATGCAGCGTGCGGCAGAGCTGGGGATGGTGACACAGAAGACGCTGATAAGCCAGGTGGAAGAGGATGGCAAGGAGATTTTGGAGGAGACGGCGGCTCCTACCAAGGAACCTGTACCTGCCTCTACGAAGGAGCCGGATGTGACAGTTACACAAGCACCCACGGAGGAGCCGGCGGAAGCTTCTACTCCGGAGCCTACAGTAGAGCCCACAGAGGCACCAACAAGCATCCCGGAGACAGCAGAGCCTGTGCAGCCACCTGCGCCGGGAGAAAAGGCCACCCTTACGGTATACAGTGGTGAGCACTCTCTGACCGTGGCAAAGCGGATGCAGGAGCTGGGACTGATAGATGATTATCAGGATTTTGACGATTATTTATGTGACAATGGCTATTCCAGATATGTGAATTCCGGAGTTTACAAGATTGAACAGGGTCTTTCCTATGAACAGCTGGCGAAAATTATTACGAGAAGAGATTAAGCTATGATAGCAGTGAGGCCCTGCTTTAATCGGCCCGCAGTACGTAAACTGTTACAAAACATGCAGGAATTTTAAAAAATATCTTGCATGTTTTTTCTATGTATGATAATATTTGAATGTTGTTTATAAAGCACGTATTCTGATTTGGTATTGGTGTCAGCGAAAGCTGTGTGGTATCAGAGCTAACCGGACTTTAACGCAGTCTGGCGAGAAAGGAATGCGGGAGATTCTAACCAAATGGAGGAAAAGACATGAGCGTTATTTCAATGAAGCAGTTATTAGAAGCAGGTGTTCATTTCGGACATCAGACCAGAAGATGGAACCCTAAGATGGCTCCTTACATCTTCACCGAGA
>CAZOSU010000104.1:0-8387 GCA_964582515.1 uncultured Acetatifactor sp.
TTTGCAGAATTTCCTTCTGCGATTAATACTAAATCACTTGCTCCATCCTCGAAGTCTTCCTGATACAAATAAATCTTAGTTTCAGGAGTCGCAGTAGGTGTTACGGAAGAATCGCTACCAGTACTGGTATCAGCCTTTACAAGCTCATCATTCTTAATCGTAGCAATCTTCTCAAACTCTGCATCATCCTCAGATGCTAACTTACGGTATACTTCATATCCTTCGATATCAAGACCATATAAATCACCATCATTTGCAGGAGTGAAGTTAATGGTTGCTGATTCAAAAGTAACATCACCTACAGAAAGCTCTGCGGTTACAAGTCCCTTAGACAAGAGATATGCAGTGTTTGCAGGCTGGTTGTAGCCAACGTTCTGCCATGCAACGCCTTCTCTGTAAGCTAAATCCTCTAATAAGCAAGGTACAACATAATCTGTCTGAATAGTAGTAGAGTACATTCTTACTACATTCTTGTCAGCAGCAGTTCTGGTAATGATTTCCTCTCTCCAGTCACCGAGTACATCTGCAACTAAACCAAGGTTACCCTTAGTGCCGTTAGTTGACCAGATTTCCGTAGACTTAAGGATAGGTACCTGCTGGTCTGCTTCATAATCCCACTTGTAGATTACAACTCCGGTAGGAACATAATCTGCACTGTTAAAGGTATGATCCTGAATCTCGCTGAGTAAATCACCATCCCAGAAGATGGATGCGTTTGATGCAGGAGTCTGGTCAGCCAGCTTAATTAAGTTTTCTAAGGTTGACCATGATGAGTAAACTTCACCATTGGTAGAATCCCATGAAGGCTCATCGTTTCCTTCGTAGGTAGGGCTTGCAATAGACCACCACTCTGCACCTTCTGCAGTAGGATCGATATCCGCAGCCACACCACGTCCGGTATCCTTACCGGTGTAGTAACCCATTAAAATTTCGCCGGTTTCTGCATCATGAATCTCTACATGATATTCAGCATCGTCATGCTCATGAACCTGCATAATTTCAAGTCCGTCATTCCATGATACCCAGTCAGATACATGCATAGCATCACCATGACCAAGTCCGGTAGAGTAAAGAAGGGTACCGTCATTATCAATAACTAATGAACCTTCAATAATTTCATCCTTACCATCGCCATCCACGTCATTTACAGATAAACCATGGTTACCCTGTGCTTCATACTGGCTTCCTGCCTGAGTGGTGTCGAATGCCCAGTACTCTACAATCTTGTCACCGATTCCATCACCATCGGTATCCTTTAAGTAATATGCGGTTAAGCATGTTCTGGTGTAGTAACCTCTACAGAATACTGCAAAAGGAGTCTCACCATTTAAGTATGCGGTAGCAGAAAGGAATCTGTCTACACGGTTACCATATGCATCCCCCCATGCACTTACGGTGCCACGGACAGGAGTATAAGCCACTTCTTCAAACTTAGAACCATCATCACAGTTGAACATTACAAAATATTCCGGACCATCTAAAACATATCCGCTGGAATTTCTATAATCATTCTTCTCGCTGACAGTACTTACAGGAAGCTCGCTGCTGTCGCACGCACCAACATATGACTTCATGGTAAGAGTCTTGTCCGTACCATCTTCACTCACATACATCGTGGTACCATCAGCTGCCTTCACTGCGATTTCTGCTTTTCCGTCACAGTCATAATCCCATACCTGGAACTGTGTATAGTGAGCACCGGAACGGATGTTAACACCCATGTCCAGACGCCATACCAGCTTAGCTGCGCCGGTAGTGAAATCTACTTCGTATGCATCAATATAAGTCTTACCGGTATAACCGCCGCTGGAGTTATCCTTAGCGTTGTCCGGATACCACTTAACAAATAACTCTAAATTGCCGTCTCCATCAATGTCACCTACGGACATATCATTTGCATGGAATCCGGTAACTGTTCCATCCGGCATGGTTTCATCTGCTGGACAGAATAAGTTAAACTCTAAATACTTGTCAGCCCAAACCTTGGTATCTACTGCCTTAAGATTTAAAGCTACATCATTGCTTCCTACAACCTTGTAGGTATCATCTGCGGTACCAGCCTCATCCACCAGGTTGGTAACCGGAATATTGCTTGCAATCACTTCGCCGTTACGATATACGGTGAAAGTAGTTGTCATTTCATTCTTAGCATTCATATCTGCTTCGAATGCTCTCCAGCTTAAGTATACGCCCTTGGTGTACTCATTGCCATTTGCATCGGTTGCAGATACTAAAACTTCACCACCGTCTTTGCCCGCAAGATTAATTGCAACTGCTGCTCTGTCGGTGTAGGTTTCCAGACCGCCTGCTACCAGCTTGCCGGTAATCGGAGTCTTACAAGCTGCAGAAAGTTCACTTAAACCACCTGCATTTAACGCTGCTACTTTATAGTAGTAGTTGATATTGGTTGCAACACCGTCCTTGTCGGTATAGGTGGTCTCGGTGGTCTCGCCAATCTTTTCAAAGCCTGCGAAGCCCTTTTCATCCTCCGCCTTCTCGGAACGATATACAATGTACTTAATTACGTCATAGTTCTTTCCGTCGGTACCTGCGGAAACTACTGCTGCATCCCACTTAATGGT
Source organism: uncultured Acetatifactor sp. (assembly GCA_964582515.1). Lineage (GTDB taxonomy): Bacteria > Bacillota > Clostridia > Lachnospirales > Lachnospiraceae > Acetatifactor. Next base: position 2,583 of record CAZOSU010000104.1, read on the forward strand.
AATCTCTCTTGCAAGCTCGGTTGCACCTTCTGCAGGGCTTACACATACTACATTCTGTGGAGCATTAGCAACTGCCGCATCCTTTAAAATACCTTCTACGGTAATCGTATTACTTGGTGCAGATTCCGTACCATCTGCGGTTACGCAGGTGATATAGTACTCATAGGTTTCACCAAGGTCGATAATCATTGCTCTGCAGGCAAGATCATCTGCTTTGTACTCTTCTACAGTAAAGCTCTTAATAATGGAGAACTCTGCATCAGAGGTACTCTTACGATATACATTGTAGCTTACTGCCTCGTCAACACCGGTAAAGCCGATGAGGAAGGACATCTTATTGCCATCCACGCTGTGCTCGCTGTCTGCAAGTCCGCTTGGAGCCTTTAAGATTTCTGTAATGGTCATACCGTTGATATACTGGTTCGTACCACCAACAACGATATTCAACTGACCATCCGTAACACGTACCGTGTTAGTGGTGCTTCCTAATGCCTGCTTGGTGGAAATAGAACCAAGAGAAGCTCCCTCTGCGGTATAGGAAGGCTTAATGGTACTTGTACCAGGTAATAAGTCACATGCATAGATGGTTACTTCGTAGTCACCATTTGGCAGGTCAACTGCAAATTCACCTGCACCTAAACAGAAGTCATCTGCCATTGCAGAAGCATCTGCATTACCGCTGCCTGCTCTGTCACGTCCATTGTTTGGAGCAGTAATCCAGCCATAGCCTACGGTTGCATCATACATCTGATCCTGATTGATACCAATCCAACCATCCATGGTAGGAGAATTGTTATAGTTAAAGTCAAACTTCTGACCTGCAGCCTTAGTGGTTACTACAATCTTGTCAGAGAATTCGCCTAAGCCCTTCTCATTGAAACCACGAACTGCATATACATAAGTAACACCGGACTCACAGTTGCTGTCCGCATACTTATTGGTAGCAGATACAGAATACTTGGTGCTCTGCTCGTTAAATACTACAGCCTCTGCAGCAGCTTCATCCGCTACAGCTTCGCGATAGATGTAGTACAGCTCAGCACCGTCCGTTGCATTCCAAGCCATATTCACACTGGATGCACCTACTGCACCGCTTGCAAGGCCTTCTACCTTAGCAGGAGCAGTCTCAGGAATCTTCATCACAACCTTGGATGCCAAATCTGAAAGAAGTGAGCATTCCTGAACACCCTGTGCCACACACTGTGCGAACTTGTATGCACCATAGTACTGTAAATGGGTGGCATCAGTCGCACCGCCTGAATAAGCACCATCCGGATAATCTCCGGCATTTACATAAAGGAATAAGGACTTAGAGCCTTCGATTCCAAAGCTATTACAAACAGCCACGGAACGAGCAGTCAAATCAATAAGAGGAATATTCTGCTCAGCAGCCATTTCTCTCATTACGTTGCCGTAGCTTTCAAAGTTTCCTACGAAGGTATTTAAGCTACCGTCTTCATTGGTAATGTAGCTGTATCTTGCTACAGGAGTAACAAGTACCGGTGTAGCACCTCTCTGCTTAGCACCGTCTACATAATACTGAATCCACTGCTCAAAATCTTCCGGAGCAACATAACGGTTAGGTCTGGAAGAGGTTGCATCATTATGTCCCCACTGAACGAATAAATAATCGCCGGGCTTAATGTCTTCCAATAAGTCATCCAGCTTACCTTCTGCAATGAAGGAATAAGAAGAACGACCACCGATTGCACGGTTCTCTACGATAACATTCTCTGCCTCGTAAACCTCACACTGGCTGTATAAAGCATTCTCAGCCTCTCTCTGCTCTACCGTACCGCCAAAGAATAATGCCAGGGTCTCGCCCCATCCGGTCTGCGGATAGTAGCCTGTATCATAGGTCTGAACGGTTGAGTCAGATGCCAGATAAATAGTAGGCTTAACGCCCTGTTCCTCAGTTGCTTTTCTGGTAATAGATACACTCTTAACATAAACCGTCTGAGTGGTAGCTGCTGCCTCACTGGTAGCGGAGCTTGCAGCTAAGAATTTTAAATCCAAAGTACCATCAACCAGACATGCGATAAAGCTTGCTGTTACTTCACTTCCCGCTGCCACATTGATGCCTTCCTTCTTGGTAATATCCTCTGCCTCTACATAAGCTGCATATTCTGCTGATGTAGGGTTCACAAAGGTTACATCCACCTGATAGTCTGCCGGAACCAGCTCCATAGAAAAGCTGGAGGTGTTCTCATAAGTGTAAACACCATAACCGGTACTTTCGGTTTCCGTCCATACCTTACTTGAAATCGCAAGACTTCCGTCTGCCGCCTTTACAAAATCAGCACCGACTGTAGTAGTCTTTACTCTTGGGTAGTATATACTGCCGTCCCAGCCCTTTGCCGCATCATTGTATGTTTCATTATGGAAACCTACACCATTGGCAAACACGCTGCTTGCAGTCACATCGCTGCCAAATGCAAAGCTTTTAATCAGCACATCACTGGTAAAATCCGCCCATGTTTCATCCGTACCTAAAAGCATGGTTGCATATGCATCCCCTGCGGATACGGTTTCAAATCCAGCGTCACCGGATGATACTGTCTCTGCACTTACAGAAAAAGTACTTCCCAAAAGCATAGATGCACTAAGGGTGAGTGCCATAGCTCTTGAAAGACGTGTTCTTGTTTTTCCTTTCATATCATACCTCCCTATTTGCCTAATTATAAAAATAATTAAACTATTATCATTTTGATTGTACTAGTAATTATGTACAGCTTCTAATCATTTTTACAAAAATATTACGCATTTTCGACCATTTATCCATGTAAGCCCTTACATTTTCCGTCAACTCCCATAATTTCCCGCCTAGCCACCACCTTGTTTTTTGTTTATTATCCACAAAAACCACTCTTTAAAAATGGTCATTTGTTACATTTCTATTACGAAAGTACCAGACACCATTTTCCTCTTCTCCATAGCAAAAAAAGAGCTGTTTGTAATTTGTCCTTCAAACAGCTCTTTTCTAATCATTAACATTATTAATAGTGTCCTACACGCATACGCTCCACGAATTCTTCCTCCGGCAATGCCTTATCAAAGAAGTGTCCCTGAATCATATCACAACCGGCCTCCGCCAGATATTCATACTGCTGCTCTGTTTCAACACCCTCCGCAATAATCTTTATCCCCAGCTCCTTCGCCAGCCTTGCAATGTTCTCAAACATGATAATATCCTTTTTACGCTCCTCCTCTTCAAATGGAACAAAGGTCTTATCAATCTTTAGTAAATCGATATTGGTCATTTTCAACATATTTAAAGAAGAATAGCCCGTACCAAAGTCATCAATGGAGGTGCTGATATTGGCCTCCCGCAGCTCCTCAATCAACTTGGACATCAGTATATAATCTCTGAAATCCTCACTTTCGGTTAACTCAATCTCAATAAATTCATGTGGCACCTGATATCTGTCTATGGTCTCTACAATCTCCTTTACCAGATTGGGATTCTCCACATGCTTTCGGGAAAAATTCACAGAAATCTTCACAAAGGGAATTCCTTCTCTCCTGCATCTGTCAAGGAGTGCACACACACTTTCCAGTACATAAAAGTCCAGCCTGCAGATACTCCCCTCCTTCTCCAGAATCGGCACAAACTCCATTGGCGGAAGAAGCTTGTCTCCCGTTTTCCAACGAACCAGTGCTTCCGCACCGCAGATTTTCTTATCCTGTGTGGTCACCTTGGGCTGATAATATACTAAAAACTCCTTCTTCTGAATCCCTTTGTGGAATCTGGCGATAATTTCCTTCTGCTGCATCACCGCCCGATAAATTTCATCGTTAAAATATACTACACCAGTGCTCTCCGTCTGCCTTGCCACCTGATACGCAACACTGATACGCATCATCACCTCTTCCGGCTTCCTTATTCCCTTAAGCTCACCGGCACCTATGGTAGCACCGAAACTGAATTTCTTAATATCTTCTTCGTTCTGATAAGTAATTTCAACATTACTGATAAAATTAATAAACTTTTCCGCATTCTCCCGGCGCACCAATGCAACATAATTGTCACCGCCCAGACGAGCAGCCAGCTCATCCTCTCCCAGCACTTTTGTCAGCATATGAGCGTAAATCTTCATCACCTCATCCGCCTGAATATGCGGCAAAACCTTGTTTACATATTTAAAATTGTGAATATTGAGGTACACTCCATAGTATTTATCCAGCTCTCCCTTTGCAAAAATCCTTTCTGCAAAGGACATAAACCCTGCAAGATTCGGTACTCCCATGGCAAGATCCGTCTGCATCGCTTTCGTCAACAGGTTTCTCATCATCATTTGACTGAATACCGAAAACAGCTGCTTTCCGATAATACGAATCTCACGAAATTCCTCCGGCTTCCAGGCATATCCCTCCCTGGCATAAAAGTTGAAAATAACTGTACCACCATCACCTGTCCTGTAGCTGAGCGCAACCGGCTCATACCGTATTGCACCATCTCCTTCATAAAGGACATGTGTTGCATTATCTATCTGCGCACGTAGCTGGCTCTGTGGCACGGACATAGTTACCGTCACCTTCCCAATCTGCATCAATGAAGCAATACAGCCGATTGCATCTCTTACGCACGCTACCAGTTCTTCTCTGGAACGCACAGGCTTGTGCAGGGTCTCCAGAAAATCCTCCATATTATTAATAAACAGCTTGCTCATCGCATCCTCCGTTCTTCTCCCCGACCACACTCTCATGTAATCGCTTTCATTATAGCATGCGGCTTTAGCGAAGTAAAGCGTCATAACAAAAATGAAAGAAATGAAAAAAAGTCATGAAATTTCTCACAATTTTTCTTTTTTCAGATTCCTTATGCGCCTGCAAATATATGTATAATTCCCTTCTTCCTCGGTTATACTACCACTGATAGCAACAACTTTCTTATGAAATGGAGGTAATATCATGGGCAAGAAATTTGTGGATTGTGCCGCACTTACCATCGGTATCATCGGTGCAATCAACTGGGGACTTATCGGTCTCTTTCAGTTTGACCTTGTTGCATTTATATTTGGTGAGATGTCCTGGCTTTCCAGAATCATCTACTCTCTGGTAGGTTTAAGCGGACTGTATCTTCTCACCTTTTATATGGGCATCTGTAATTCCGAGGAATAATTGCATAAAGATAAAATGCGCCATACACAGGCAGTTTACCTATGTACGGCGCATTTATACTATACTCTTCTTTAAAACAAGGGCACCTGCCCTTCCTTCAAAGACTTCACCTTTAAAACAGTATGATGTCCTCTTCCTTCAATATTTTTCTTTTTCTCTGCATTAAAACTCTTCCTACTCTTCAAAGAAAAATAATTCCTCAACTGTTACCTCAAAAACCTTTGCAATATCCATTGCAAGTTTAAGTGACGGATTATATTGTCCCTTTTCTATGCGAATAATTGTTTCACGACGTGCTCCCACCAGTTCTGCAAGCTCATCTTGCTTTAGGTTATGTTTTGCACGATATTCTTTTATTTTTGTTTTCATTACAGCCATAATTACATATCCAACCCTACTTTTTTTCCAAAATAATAAAAACTATGTTATGTATCAATTCCGTAAGACTTAAACTAATCAAAAAAACACTCAAGATATTACCGACAATATCCTCTTTCAGTATCACATTAAAGTCCTTCACAAATAATATTATAATGGCATTAACAAAAACACTTATATATTTTGTAATATATCCCGCTTTATAATTATTTAAATCCGCCAACTCATCTCTTGCTTCTCTATTTTGATATTGCTTCATCATTAGCAGCCCTGCTGCAATCAAAAGCAGTAACATTATTCCCGTAA
>CAZOSU010000105.1:0-8255 GCA_964582515.1 uncultured Acetatifactor sp.
TTAAATTATTGTAGCGGATATTTGCCCATGCATTACAACATAATTCACATTATGTTGTAATGCATGGGCTTTTTCTTTTTGTGTAATTACGATTGCAGGATGGAAGGGGTGAAGATGGTGAATGCAGGATTAGAACTCTATGCGCATAATCAGCAGGCTTATGAAGCGGCGCTCCGTCTGATGGAGGAGACCGGGAAGGCTGCGGTCATTCATCCTACCGGAACCGGCAAGTCCTTTATCGCTTTTAAGCTGGCACAGGAGCATCCCCACAAACGGATACTCTGGCTGGCGCCCAGTGAGTACATCTACAAGACGCAGGTGGAAAATCTGGGGAAGGTGTTGGCGGGAAGCGGCGAAGGCCAATTGCAGAAAATCACCGGGAATATCATCTTCCTTACCTACACGAAGCTGATGATGAATGAAGCCTCCATCCAGGTGCTAACGCCGGACTATATCGTGCTGGATGAGTTCCACCGCTGTGGTGCTCCGGAGTGGGGAAGCAGTGTGTTAAGGCTGCTGGAAGCATACCCTGAGGCCGGCCTTTTGGGGCTGTCCGCTACCAATGTGCGCTATCTGGATAACCAGCGGAATATGGCGGAGGAGCTTTTTGATGGCAATGTGGCATCAGAGATGACGCTTGGAGAAGCGATTGCAAGGAAGATTCTACCTGCGCCCACCTACGTCTTATCCATGTACTCCTATCAGGAGGAAATAAAGCGCTTAGAGGACCGGGTGAAAAGTGAACGTAGCTCTGCTCTGAAAAAAGAGAATGAAAAGCTGTTAGAAGAGCTGCGCCGGGCGTTGGCAAATGCGGAGGGCTTAGAGCAGGTCTTTGCCAGAAATATGAAGAAGAAAGCCGGAAAATATCTGGTGTTCTGCGCCAGTAAGGAGCATATGGCGGAGATGGTGGAGCGCTCGAAGGAGTGGTTTCGCCTGGTGGACGATAAGCCTCATCTCTACGCCGTGTACTATGACAGTCCGGAGTCCGGTAAGGCGTTTCGTGATTTTAAGGAAGATGATAGCCGGCATTTACGCCTGCTCTTTTGCATCAACATGTTAAACGAGGGAGTCCATGTGGAGGATATCGACGGCGTGATATTGCTTCGTCCCACCATATCCCCCATTCTCTATCTCCAGCAGATAGGTCGTGCATTGAATACGGGGAAGGGACGCAATAAGCAGCCGGTCATCTTTGATATCGTAAATAATTTTGACAGTCTCTATACCGTGGATACGTTGCAGGCAGAGATGGAGGAGGCGCTGTTTCGCTTCCCCTGCTCAAAGGAGGAGAGGGCATCTTTCCAAGACTGCTTCCGCATTGTGGATGAATTGCGGGATTGTCGCAGGCTGTTTGCACAGCTGAGTCACAATCTGTCCGCCTCTTGGGAGACCTACTTTCAGGCAGCAGAGTCCTACTATAAAAAGCAGGGCAATCTAAACGTGCCCAAGGCCTATGTGACAGAGCAGGGATTAAATATGGGAAGCTGGCTGATGACCCAGCGGAGAGTGTACGCAGGCATGGTAGCTGGAAAGCTTACCGGAGAACAGATAGAGCGCCTAAGTACCATCGGTATGGTATGGGAGGGTGCGAATGAGCAGAGATTCTGCATGGGGGCAGAGGCACTTAAGGTATACAGAAAGCAGTTTGGGGATACGGATGTGCCTGCTGATTATGTGACGGAGAGTGGTTACCAGCTGGGGAAATGGGTAGGAAATATCCGCGCAGCTTACAAAAAAGGAAAGCTGGAAAAGGAGAAAATCGCCCGTCTGGAAGAGATAAATATGATATGGGATGCCAGGGAATATCACTGGAACAAAGCATTTGCGGAGGCGGAGAAGTACTTTATAGAGCATGGCGATTTGCAGGTACCTGCGGGCTATGTGACGGAGAGCGGTCTGCATCTGGGCAGGTGGATTACCAATCAGGTGAAGGCCTATAACGGCACCAAGGACAAGGCAGCGATGCTAAGCCCGGAGCAGGTGGGTAAGCTGGAAAAAATCGGTGTGGTCTGGAAGGGAAAATACGAGGAGCAGTGGGACACAAGGTATGCATTGGCAAAGGCGTATTTTGAGAAGAACGGAAATCTGGAGATGACCTTTAATTATACCGTGGATGGAATCAATCTGGAGAAATGGATTCGTACCATTCGTTCAAAACGTATTAATCCGGCGACCTCCAATCTGGTACTGTCCGAGGAACGAATCAGACAGCTGGATGCTATCGGGATGCGTTGGAATAGGAAACAGGCTGAAGTCATAAAGAAGTGAGTTCCAGGAAAGGAAATGACGTAACTTGGAGATACAAAGTAAAAAGAGCAAGAAATTTCATATAGAGCATTGGCAGGTAATTTCCTTTTACCTGATGATTTACGATGTGTTGGCGGTGTGTGGAGCACATTTTCTGGCGCTTTGGCTTCGGTTTGACTGTAGGTATAACGCTATCTCGCCGGACTATCTGACAGTATATTTTAAATTCATGCCAATATATTCCATTATATGCATCATTGTATTTAAGGCTTTTCATTTATATAACAGTATCTGGCGATTTGCCAGCTACTCGGAGCTTTTACGCATCAGTATGGCCGCGGCGATTACTTCGATTTTCAACGTGCTGGGAACTGTGGTGACCTGTAGCATGCTGGAGGAAGTAAGTAATCAGAGAATGCCGTATTCTTATTACTTTTTTGGAGCCATTATACAGTTTTTGCTGATACTGGGTGTACGTTTTGCCTATCGCTTTATTCTGCTTCTCAGGGGCAGACATAAGGAGGATGCGGACAGTAAGTATGCTTCCAGAGTGATGCTTATCGGTGCGGGAAATGCGGGACAGCTGATTCTGCGGGATATCAAGGCATCCCAGGAAACCAACGACAGGGTGTGCTGTATCATCGATGATAACCACAATAAGTGGAACCGTTCCATCGACGGTATCCCGGTAGTGGGGGGACGGGATGATATCCTGACCAATGTGGAGAAATACAAAATCGAGAAAATATATATTGCCATCCCCAGTGCAAAACCGGAGGACAGAAGGGACATCCTGAATATCTGTAAGGAGACGGGTTGCGAGCTAAAGAACCTCCCCGGAGTGTACCAGTTCGTAAACGGGGATGTAAGAGTCAGCTCCATGAAGAATGTGATGGTGGAGGACTTGCTCGGCAGAGAGGCCATCAAGGTAAATATGGAGGAAATCTACTCCTTTATCGCGGGTAAGGTTATCTTAGTTACCGGTGGCGGCGGCTCCATCGGAAGCGAGCTTTGCAGACAGATTGCGAAGCAGAAGCCGAAGCATCTGATTATCTTTGAGATTTATGAGAACAATGCGTATGACATCGAGAACGAGCTACGTAAGAAATATCCGGAGCTAAGCCTGACCGTACTGATTGGCTCAGTAAGAGATACGGGCAGAGTGAACAGTATCTTCGCAGAGTATAAGCCGGAGGTGGTATACCATGCGGCAGCGCATAAGCATGTACCTCTTATGGAGGGCAGTGCCTGTGAGGCAATTAAGAATAATACTATCGGTACCTATAAGACAGCTTATGCAGCAATGATGAATGGCTGCCAGAGATTTGTACTTATCAGTACGGACAAGGCGGTGAACCCTACCAATATCATGGGTGCAAGCAAGAGACTTTGCGAGATGGTCATCCAGACCTTTGACCGTATGGTGAAGGAGAAGCGAATCCATGAGATGCCGGTATTCCGCGCGCATTCTCAGGGAGAGGAGCTTCGTACCATGACACCGAGTGAGGCGGCTCATATCAAGACAGAGTTCGTGGCCGTACGCTTTGGTAACGTGCTGGGAAGTAACGGCTCGGTAGTGCCCCTGTTTAAAAAGCAGATAGCGGCGGGTGGACCTGTGACAGTGACCCATCCGGATATCATCAGATACTTCATGACTATCCCAGAGGCGGTAAGCCTGGTACTTCAGGCAGGTGTATATGCCAAGGGCGGGGAAATCTTCGTCCTGGATATGGGTGAGCCGGTGAAGATTGATACCTTGGCGAGAAACCTTATCAAGCTGTCCGGATATAAGCCGGATGTAGATATCAAGATTGAGTATACGGGCCTTCGACCGGGCGAGAAGCTTTTTGAGGAGAAGCTGATGGCTGAGGAGGATATGGGGAAGACGGAGAATCAGCTGATTCATATCGGGAAGCCTATTGAGTTTGATACGGATCAGTTTTTAGAGGATATGGATAGTTTGCTTAGGGCGAGCTATGCAGAGTGCAAGGAGATACGCACGTTGGTGGCGGAGATTGTGCCTACATATCAGCCAAAGGAAAAATAATCAGATTACAAATAGATGAGGAATGACATGGAAGTAAAACATATTTCTTTTAGTCCTCCGGATATCTGTGAGGAAGAAATTGAAGAGGTTGGAGCAGCATTAAAGTCCGGATGGATTACTACCGGGCCAAGAACCAAGGAATTGGAGCGCATGTTGGCAAAATACTGTCATACGTCCAAGGTGGTGTGCTTAAACTCTGCCACTGCGGCGGAGGAGCTTACCCTGCGCGTACTGGGAATCGGTCCCGGGGATGAAGTCATCGTACCGGCATATACCTATACAGCAACCGCATCTGCAGTAGTGCATGTAGGAGCGAAGGTGGTCATCATCGATTCTCAGAAGGATAACTGTGAGATGGATTATGAACAGATGGAGGCGGCCATCACAGAGAGAACCAAGGCTATTGTAGCGGTGGATTTGGCGGGTATCGTAGCGGATTATGACCGTATCTATCAGGCGGTTGAGAATAAAAAGGCTTTATTTACGCCAAATAGTGAAATCCAGAAAGCAATGGGCAGAGTAGCTGTACTTGCGGATGGAGCACATTCACTGGGGGCAAGCAGAAAGGGCAAAATGGCAGGTGAAATCGCGGATTTCACATCCTTTAGCTTTCATGCTGTGAAAAACTTTACTACCGGTGAGGGCGGCGCTGCTACCTGGAGAGACATCGAGGGAATTGATAACGAGTGGATATACAAGCAGTTCCAGCTCCTTAGTCTGCATGGACAGTCTAAGGATGCATTGGCAAAGACAAAGCTGGGCGCATGGGAGTATGACATCATATTCCCGGGATATAAGTGTAATATGACTGACATCATGGCAGCCATGGGTCTTAAGCAGCTTGGAAGATACCCGGGCATGCTGAAAAGAAGACGTGAAATCATCGAGAAGTATGATGCTATGTGTGATGAGCTGGGTGTGATGCACCTTGGGCATTATGGTGAGGAGCACAGCAGCTCCGGGCATCTGTATCTGACCAGAGTACCGGGAATTAACCATGAACAGAGATGCCAGATTATCGAGAAGATGGCAGAGCGAGGTGTGGCGACCAATGTGCATTATAAGCCGCTGCCACTTTTGACGGCGTATAAGAGCATGGGATTTGATATTAAAGACTATCCTAATGCTTATGCTTATTATGAGAATTTGGTGTCGCTGCCGCTGCATACTTGTTTGACGGATGAGGATGTGGAGTATGTGGCAGCGTGCTTTGGGGAAGTACTCAAAGCGTAAATTTCATTCTGAACGAATACGAGGATAAAGTATGTATAAACAATTTGGGAAAAGAATGATTGACATTATTTTAGGACTTTGTGCGTTACCATTTGTGTTATTGGTTATTGCAATATTCGGACCAATTATATATTTTACAGATCGAGGACCAATTTTTTATAATGCTAATCGAATTGGACGAGATGGGAAAATTTATAAAATGTTCAAACTGCGTTCAATGTTTGTAAACGCTCCGGATATCAGAAATTCTGATGGCTCAACCTTTAGTGGAGATGACGATCCGCGTGTTACTAAAATTGGAAGAATAATGCGAAAAACAAGTATTGACGAACTTCCACAGTTTCTAAATGTGCTGTCAGGTGACATGAGTATTATTGGACCTAGGCCAACCGTCTCATCCAATGGAATTAAGCTTGAGGACATGGATGAAATTAAAAGAAAGCATTACTCTGTTAGACCGGGGATTACGGGATATAGTCAAGCATATTATAGAAATTCAATTTCCCAGGAACAAAAGTATATTAATGATGCCTATTATGCGGATAATATGTCATTATTACTGGATATTAAAATTTTCTTTAAGACCGTTACATCTGTGTTAAAACGTGAGAATATCTATGCTTCTACGGTCTACAAACCTGAGGTGAAAAGGCGATGAAGAGAGTATTGATTATTGGTGCATCTATTCTTCAGTTGCCTGCGATTTTAAAAGCGAAAGAACTTGGATATTACGTGGCAACGGTCGATTTCAATCCAAAGGCTGTAGGAATTCCCTATGCAGATGAATTTTTTGAGGTTTCCACAATAGACACAGAGGCCGTGGCTCAGGTTGCCAAAGTGTTTGACGCTGATGGTGTTATGACATTGGCGACTGACATGCCAATGCGTTCGGTTGCAAGAGCAGCAGAAATGTGTAATCTTCCAGGAATTTCGGTGAAGACTGCAATTAAGGCGACGGACAAGGGTGAAATGATTAAAGCATTTGAAGCTAAGGGTGTTGAACATCCTTGGTATTATATTGCACTTGATAAAAATGCTTTTGAAAATGTGAAAGATATGGTTGTGTATCCATGCATTATGAAACCGACGGATAATGCTGGTAGTAGGGGTGTTGTATTAGCTCACAGTCTAGAAGAATTGGAGAGTGAGTACAGTTATACGGTTGGAGAATCACATAAGGGTAGCGTTATTATTGAGGAATATATGGTTGGCCATGAAGTCAGTGTAGAGGTGATGACTATTGAGGGTGAGCCACATGTGTTACAGGTTACTGATAAGATTACAACCGGAGCTCCTCATTTTGTCGAAATGGGACATACTCAGCCAAGTCGACTTGGTGATGAAAATGTTGCCACAATCAAAGATTTAGCTGAGAGAGCAGTTAAGGCTGTGGGTATTCAGAGTGGACCAGCGCATGTTGAGATTATGCTTACAGAAGATGGACCAAAGATGGTTGAACTTGGGGCGAGAATGGGCGGTGATTGTATTACTACCCATTTGGTACCTCTTTCGACGGGGATTGACATGGTTCGATCAACTATTGAGATTGCATGTGGTCAGGAAACAGATATTGCCCCTAAGTTTGAAAGGGGAGCTGCAATCAGATATTTCAAGACAGAAGAGGGCACAATAAAGAATATTTCTGGTGTGGAAAAGGCTAGAGCCATTCCAGGAGTTAAGGAAATTTCTTTTATGAAGAATGTTGGAGATAAGGTTGGTAGCATCGACAGTAGTATAGATCGTGTTGGGTTTGTAATTGCCCAAGGTAAGAATGCCGCTGAGGCTGAGTCTATTTGTGAAAAAGCTATTTCTGCCATAAAAATTGCTGTATATTAATATATTCGATGAGTAGTGCCAGCTCATGAAAGGATTATGCATATGAAAGACTTAAAGGGAAAGAGGCTCTTAATCTTGGGCGGAAGCCTTTGGAAAGAAGCAATTAAACAGTTTGCAGATGAGCATGGGATTGTGTTGGTAGCAACTGGCAATGATCAGTCAGCTGGAATTTTTGAAATTGCAGATGAGAAATACAATATCAATTCGATTGATGCTGTTGCAATGAAGCAATTAATTTTGAATAACAGAATTGATGGAGTATATATGGGGGGAGCTGAGATTGTAATTGCTGCAGCATGTCGCTATCTAGAAGAGATTGGGATGCCATGTTATTGTACTTATGATCAGTGGAATACGCTTCAGAACAAGAAAAACTTTAAAGAACTTTGCATGAACAATGGTCTTCCAGTTGTTCCTAAATATGAATTTGCAGATGAAAACATTGCGCTTCCTGATGAAGTATTCCCTGTTATTACAAAGCCTGCTGATGGCTGTGGTAGTAGTGGTTTTTCTGTATGTTATAACAATTCTGAGCTTCAGCAGGGGTATAGGATTGCAGCAGATGAATCTGCAACCGGAAGTGTAATTACTGAGAAATTTGTAAAAAATGATGGCAATGTTGTGTTTTACACTGTGAGTAATGGTGAAATACATTTCTCAGGCTTATCCGATAAGTATCCGGTAAGATACGCCAAACAAGGGAGTTATGTTGGTGGATTGTTTATCTATGAAAGCAGATTTGCAAATGAATTTAGAGTTAAATACGAAAAAAAGATACAAGATATGATTTCTTCTATTGGAATTAAGGAAGGATGTTTTTGGATTGAAGTTTTTCATGATGGAGATGAGTACTATTTCAATGAGGTTGGGTATAGATATGGCGGAACTGCAT
>CAZOSU010000106.1:0-2716 GCA_964582515.1 uncultured Acetatifactor sp.
GCCACACGAATCATATCAATAACACTCTCTTCTCTGGGAAGAATGTCATTACGGAAATCACAGCGTCCTACATCCGCCATCACCGCAATCTTCATGTCGCTCTTGTTGTCACCCACGATATCGCGGATATCCTTCTCATCACAGAACTTCCACTTACCAAAGCCCTTGGGATCGAAAATCTCCTTAGATGCCTTGTAACCAAACTCCATATAATCCACACCGGCCTTAATATTTGCCAGATATAAATCCTTTACAAATTCATCGGTGAACATAAAGTTATTCACCAGTCCTCCATCACGAAGGGTACAGTCCATCACCTGTACGTCCGTTCTTACCGAAATCAACGAACCTTTTCTGCCATTCATAATTTTGCTCCTCTTTGTCCTCATGTTTTTAACCTTTTAACGCTTCAACTCTTTAAAATGTTAAAAACATAATAATACGTCATCTTATATTTGTCAAGGATAAAAAGCATTATTTATCCCAGGTTACAAAATTAAAAATAGGTCTGCAGAACATGCCACAGACCCATTCAGAACATCCTTTTCAATATTACACTGACTGAAGTAATTCACTTTCTGCTTCGGCGTACTCATTCTCTGTGTAATCCAAGTCAAGAATAAATTCTTTCGAACATCCTTTCAAAATCATCTTTTCGATTGCCTGTAAACGTTCTTTTTTTATTGCAATATTCTCATACCTCTGCATTACTTCACACACGACCTGTACACCTCCTTCGGTTTCTTTTAATCGCTTGACCTCTGACGATAACATTGGGAACTTTGGGTTTTTAACTTCCTTCTTCGTGAAACAAGCCATCAGTTCCGCAATGTCCGTTCCATCATCAACAACGGTATTTACAAAAATCTCATGTAAGCCATCCTCTATGACTTCCCCGTTTTCTCTCAATACCTTCTCTACATGATATATCGTTTTGTTTCCTTTAAGGAAATCAAATTCCGAAATATAAACAATGTAGAGTTCCAGTACCTCATCAAATTTTGTACCCGGGTCAGAATCCCTTACCGTAATACTGGATGCATTAAATCTGGCACGCCTTAAATGATTATCATTATCGGAACGCTGGACTTCTACATTCACCTTTGCGCCATTTCCAAGTGTACACAGCGCATCCAATCTCACTGAACGCCCATATAAGTTACGTTCATCGGATTGCGTGATTACATTGGTAACTACAAGGTCTTCATCCTCCAGAATTGTACGCAACATCTCCTGGCAGACCCTGGGGTTACGTGCAAGTACTTCAAAGAATACATCATCAATCGGCCTAAAATCCCATACTTTTGCTTTTTTTTGCTCATTTGTTAATTCCATTGACTGGTTCTCCCTTCTACATGACAGCGCACACTCCTCATGCTCCGGGAAAGCTTTGTCAAAACAGCCCTGATTATTCTCAAGGACATCTCTTATAGTCTATCCATCCATTTACAAATTCATAGCATCATTCTCTCACCTATATTTTATTCTAATGGTGTAAATATGTCAACCCAACTATATAAAATACTATATTCTTTCTAAGGGCCCCCTTTTATTTGCTCTTTATATTTTTATTGTTTTTCCAAGTCCACCCCAAACTCAATATGCATATTCATGGAACCACTGCCTCGCTTATAATATACAATTCCTTTCCCCTTTTCCCAGACAATTTCCTCATAGTCCTTGGTTGCACTGGAATCTTCATTGTAATAATAATAGGTTCTTCTGTTATCATCCACCTTAATTCCACTATGATAACCATTCTCATCTACGATATCTTCTATCCCCTCTTCATTACACACGATATGACAGGTACTCAGAACTATCTTTTCATCTTCTTTCAATAACTCTACAATGCTCTTTGTCTGTTCCTCTGTAATGCCTTCATATGTGGATACCGGCATCCGGTAAATCGTATTTTCTGTAACATAGAAATACCCCAAATACCTCCTCCCCATTGTTATCATATCCTCTGGGTCAGACACCTCCGGCTGTTCCAGTTCCAAGGCGTATAGCCCGCCATTTGCAAAGGTACCCAGCTTCGTGATATCCAGCGTTACCTCCTGCCAAATTTCTCTATAGCTCATGGGATAAATAAATCCCTCATATGTCATCTCCGTTGTTCCCTTTTTATAAAAATAAGGATTCACCTCATCATCCCCTCGTACAACAAGAAGACCTCCCACAACGATTACCATTATAAATAAAAACTAATACCCCTTTTTCTTATGTTTGCTCATATGTTTTCTATCCTCATGACACTTTCTCATCTTCAAAAAAGAGAGCCGCCCAAAGCAACTCTCTTCTTACTATTCCATATATAACACAATTTCGCCCTTTTTTAAAGTTTCTTTCAGATTAATAATGCGTTGATTGGATGAGCCCTTAAACACCAGGCGAATATCCTTTAGAGCCTCCACAAATTCCCCATCCACCAGTACATCCATCATAGAAAGCATCTCTTTCGTCACTTCACAGTACGCCTTACCGCCTTCCATCAAATCTACATCATATGTATATCCCGTGTAACACCAGATGGTCTTGTCCGGAAAGCACTCCTTCACTTTGCGAAGGAAGGGCACCAGTGCCCTTTGATTCTCCGGCTCCATGGGCTCGCCACCAAGCAGGGTAAGACCCACTATATAGGAAGGCGCAAGGTCTTCCAGCAAGGAGCTTTCTACCTCCTCGGTAAAAGGCTCTCCAAAATTAAAATCCCATG
>CAZOSU010000106.1:2726-8248 GCA_964582515.1 uncultured Acetatifactor sp.
TGGGCATTAAAGCAGCCCTTGCAGTGATGTGTGCAGCCCGATACAAACAGACTGACACGCACCCCTTCTCCGTTGGCAATATCGCATTTCTTAATCTCACCGAAATTCATTACAGATGTAACACCCTTTCCTTAATCTCCTGGGTACGCCCCTGGTTCCAGAACTGTGTACCGATGTAGCCACAGGTTCTACGGGCAACATTTAAGGTATTCTGATCTCTGTTGTGGCAGTGCGGGCACTCCCATAACAGCTTGCCATCCTCTTCCACAATCTGGATTTCTCCGTCGTAGCCGCAGTTCTGACAATAATCACTCTTGGTATTTAATTCTGCGTACATAATGTTCTCATAGATAAACTGAAGAACATTTATAACAGCCGGAATATTGTTCTGCATGTTAGGCACTTCCACATAGCTGATAGCACCACCGGTGGAAAGGGACTGGAACTCTGATTCGAATTTCAGCTTGGTGAATGCATCGATTTCCTCACGCACATTTACGTGGTAGCTATTGGTAATATATCCCTTATCGGTCACGCCTTCGATGATACCGAAGCGTCTCTGTAAACACTTTGCAAACTTGTAGGTAGTACTTTCAATCGGAGAACCATAGATACCAAATCCAAGGGTGGTCTCCTCCTTCCAGCGGTTACATACCTCGTTCATATGCTTCATCACATCCAGCGCAAAAGGCTTTGCCTCGGGATGGGTATGGGACTTACCGGTCATAAAGCGTACACATTCGCACAGACCTGCATATCCCAGGGAAATGGTGGAATAGCCACCATATAATAAGCGGTCAATGGGCTCGCCTTTTTTAAGTCTTGCAAGTGCTCCGTACTGCCACAAAATAGGTGCAGCATCGGAGAGGGTACCCTTCAGACGGTTGTGGCGATGCATCAGAGCCTCAAAGCAAAGCTCTAATCTTTCATCAAAAATCTTCCAGAATCTATCGTAATCTCCACCGGAAGAAAGTGCCACATCCACCAGATTGATGGTTACCACACCCTGATTGAATCTTCCGTAGAATTTATAATTGCCGTAAGCATCCTTCCAAGGGGTCAGTGCACTTCTGCACCCCATTACCGGGAAGCAGTTGCCTTCCTTTAATTCCATCATCTTCTTCTCAGAAATATAGTCGGGAACCATTCTCTTGGCCGTACACTTTGCAGCCAGCTCGGTCAGATAGAAGTACTTAGAATCCTCGGTAATATTATCCTCCTCCAGTACATAAATCAGCTTCGGGAACGCCGGGGTTACCCAGATGCCGTTCTCATTCTTTACACCCTGAATACGCTGACGGAGCATCTCTTCAATAATCAGTGCCAGGTCCCGCTTTTCTGCATCATTCTTTGCCTCATTTAAATACATAAACACCGTCAGGAACGGAGCCTGTCCATTGGTGGTCATCAAGGTGATAACCTGATACTGGATGGTCTGCACACCACGCTCGATTTCCTTTAAGAGACGCTTCTCCACAATCCTGTTGATGGTCTCCTCGTCGGGGCTCTGGCCTAAATCTGCCACATCCTCCAGCACTTCCTTACGGATTTTCTCTCTGGAAACCTGAATAAAGGGTGCTAAATGTGCCAGGGAAATACTCTGTCCGCCGTACTGGTTACTTGCTACCTGGGCAATAATCTGGGTAGCAATATTACATGCTGTAGAAAAGCTGTGCGGCTTATCGATAAAGGTCTCGCTGATGACGGTACCGTTCTGCAGCATGTCCTCTAAATTCACAAGGTCGCAGTTGTGCATATGCTGTGCAAAGTAGTCGGAATCGTGGAAATGAATAATACCCTCCGCATCCGCCTTCACAATATGCTCCGGTAATAAAAGACGTCTGGTTAAGTCCTTACTTACCTCCCCTGCCATATAGTCACGCTGTACACTGTTGATAATCGGGTCCTTGTTAGAGTTCTCCTGCATAACCTCTTCGTTATTGCACTCAATTAAGGACAGAATTCTATCGTCAGTGGTATTGCTCTTACGCACTAAGGTTCTGTTATAACGATACTTCACGTAGCATCTTGCCACATTGAACGCACCCTGCGCCATAATCTGGTTCTCTACCATGTCCTGCATCTCTTCCACAGAAACAGCTCTATTCATTTTATTGCACTTGAAATTAATGTACTCCGCAATCTCGTCGATTTGAGCACCGGTTAATTCCTCTCTGATTGCAGCTTTATTTGCCTTACTGATTGCTGCAACAATCTTATTAATGTCAAATTCGACTTCTGAACCGTTTCTTTTAATTACTCTCATGATATTCCCCTTTCAAATCATCGCAAAAATCATTATAGCCTAATCCTTTTAGATTGTACATAGTACTTTTTAACAAAAACACAAGATATAGTTGTTCATTTTTCTTTATAGTACAAGATATGATATTTCTGTCATTAAAGAAAAAAAGCAGCAAAATACTGGATTTTACTGCTTTTTTCGCTACTTTTCAAATTTTCCCGATGCATGAGTGCCGGTTATGGAATATTCTACCCATTCCCCGATATTGACAGCATGGTCACCTATTCTCTCTAAATATTTGGATGCCATCAGCACATCTGCCAGATATTCTCCATCCTCCTGCTTCTGACAAATCTCCTCAATTACCTCTGCCTTAATCTCCGCAAAAAGGTCATCCACCACATCATCATAAGCCATAACCGCCCTTGCCATCTCCAAATCCTTCTTCACAAAGGAGTCGATGGCTCTGGTCACCATGGAGCTGGTGGCTTGTGCCATCTCGTATAGCTTCGCATTTTTCCCCTGCTTCTTATTAATAAAGCGGGCCAGCTCTGAAATATCCAGCGCCTGGTCGCCGATTCTCTCCATATCGGAAATCATCTTAAGGGCTGCGGAAATCTGTCGCAAATCCTTTGCTACCGGCTGCTGTCTGAGCAACAGCTTCATGCACATATTCTCAATTTTGCGCTCCATTCCATTGATTTCCTCTTCAATGGCAGCCACCTTGTTTTCCTGCTCTCCGGTCTCCGACAGCATCTGTACGGAAAATTCAATGGCATCCTCGCAAAGAGCCCCCATATTAATCAGCTCCACATTTAACTGCTCCAGCATTTCATCAAAATGATTACGCATTATAATATCACCCAAACCTTCCTGTAATATAATCTTCCGTTCTCTTATCCTTTGGAACAGAGAACATCTGCTCCGTATCTCCAAACTCAATGACCTCGCCCAAAAGGAAAAAGGCAGTTCTGTCCGACACACGGATGGCCTGCTGCATATTATGAGTAACCATGATAATGGTATACTGCTTCTTCAGCTCCATAGCAAGGTCTTCAATGCTTGCCGTGGAAATGGGGTCCAGCGCACTGGTAGGCTCATCCATAAGGAGTACCTCCGGCTTTACTGCCAGGGCTCTGGCGATACAAAGTCTCTGCTGCTGTCCGCCGGAAAGTCCCAGAGCTGACTTCTTTAAACGATCCTTTACTTCATCCCAGATAGCGGCACTCCGCAGAGATTCCTCCACAATGCCGTCCAGCTGGTCTTTCTTACGAATTCCGTGAGTTCTGGGGCCGTAAGCAATGTTATCGTAGATGCTCATAGGAAAGGGATTGGGCTTCTGAAATACCATCCCCACTCTCTTACGCAATACGTTAACATCCATTTTCTTATCGTAGCAGTCCTCTCCATCCAACAAAATCTGTCCCTCAATCCTGCAGCCTGCTACCAAATCATTCATTCGATTTAAGGACTTAAGCAGTGTGGATTTACCGCATCCGGACGGACCGATAAAAGCGGTAATCTCCTTTTCCGGGATTTCCAGATTTACATTCTTTAGCGCCTTAAAATCCCCATAATATAAATCAAGATTCTTTATTTCAAATTTATTCATTATGCTTTTTCTCCACCTAGTTTTCGACCAATCAGATTAGATATACCATTAATTGCCAGCACCATTACCAGAAGCACCACTCCGGTACCATACCCTTTTTCCATAGCCAGGCCCTCATTAAAGAGCTGGTACATATGGACCGCAATGGTTCTGCCGGAGCCCAGAAGGGAATCGGGCACCTTTGCCACCGTACCTGCGGTAAAAATCAGTGCCGCAGTCTCTCCTACGATTCGGCCAATGGCAAGAATCACTCCTGCCAAAATTCCCGGCACAGCGGAAGGAAGTACAATCACAAAAATAGTACGCAGCTTTCCGGCTCCCAGACCAAAGCTTCCCTCCCTATATAGATCCGGCACAGAAATCAGTGCCTCTTCTGTAGTTCGCATAATGGATGGAAGCACCATGATAGCCAGGGTCAATGCTCCGCTTAACAGGGAATAATTCAGCTTCAGTGCCACGCAAAAGCACAAATATCCAAATAATCCATATACAATAGAAGGAATACCGGACAGGGTCTCCGTGGTCACGCGAATCACCTTCACCAGCTTACTGTCCTTGCTGGCGTATTCTACCAGATAGATTGCAGAAAAAATACCTACCGGCACTGCCATAAGCAGTGTCATTACCACCATAATTAAAGTATTAATCAGTGCCGGTACCACCGAGCCATTGTCCGAGGTATATTTCCACGCAAATAAATCGGGCGTAAGATTAGGAATTCCCATCACCAGAATATAAATAATCAGACTCGCCAGCACTCCCACTGTTAAAATCGCTGCTCCATATACCAGCAGCCGCAAAAGCTTCGATACATTCATTCTTCTTTTTCAACCTTTTAAACTGTTTTCTTATTCTTCGCCAAAGAAAACAATACATTTATGAGCAAAATAAATACAAACAATACTACTGCCGTGGCAATGAGGGCCTCTCTATGCAAATCCGTAGCGTAACCCATCTCCAGCACAATGTTACCGGTGAGAGTACGCACACCATCTAAGATGCTTCCCGGAATCACCTTTTGGTTGCCTGCCACCATGATGAGCGCCATGGTTTCCCCAATAGCTCTGCCGATACCCAGAATAACCCCTGCCATAATACCGGACTTCGCTGCAGGCAGTACCACGCGAAATACACTCTTTTCATGAGTATCTCCCAGCGCCACTGCTGCCTGGTAGTAGCTCTCAGGTACCGCACGAAGGGCAGTCTCTGAGATATTAATAATAGTGGGAAGAATCATAATTCCCAGAAGAATGGAGGCGGTCAGCACATTTTTACCGCTTCCTCCGAAAAGCGCCTTTATCATGGGCACCAGCACCCATAAACCAAAAAAGCCATATACGATAGAAGGAATTCCTGCAAGCAGATTAATGGCGGGCTTCACGATTTTATACATCTTGGAATCGCAAAACTTTGCCATAAATACCGCTGTCAGAATTCCGGTAGGAACTCCAACGATAATGGCGCCTACGGTTACATAGACGCTTCCCACTATCATCGGAAAAATTCCATATAGGTTGTTGCCCGGTTTCCAGGTTCTGCCGAAGAAGAAGGAAAGGAATCCTATCTCTTTTATGGTTGGCAGACCATTTGCAAAGAGAAAGATACATATAAGCAGAACCATGGCGATGGAAACACAGGCAGCTCCCAGAAAAACCAGCTTCATCA
>CAZOSU010000107.1:0-2986 GCA_964582515.1 uncultured Acetatifactor sp.
ATCGCATGGTCGGCAGGTACAACGATATTTACAGAGTGCAGATGCCAAACATCACTCCTCATGTGTGCCGCCATACTTATTGTAGTAACATGGCAAAATCGAGAATGAATCCGAAAACGCTGCAGTACCTTATGGGGCATTCGGATATAAGTGTTACCATGAATGTGTACACGCACATCAGTTTCGATGATGCCGAGGAAGAATTGAAACGGATGGAGGAGTTCAGAAAAGCACAGGCAGAGATTGAAAAGAAAAACGATGCAAAAGCGGTATCGCAGAAAATGTTTAAGGTAGTGTAGTTAGGCGGCACGGTAAGAACGCTCCGGTTACTGGGGCGTTTTTTTCTATGGAAAAATGATGAGGGTGACGATATAATAATTGATAGAAATAGTTTGTTGGAAGAGGAACTTTTGATGATTATACAGGATGGAATTAATACTATTAAGTCCACAGAAGATGTGATTCGTTCAGTGTGTTTTGAATTTAATCATTTTTCAGTGGACCAAATGGACATATTAAAACATGTTATTTCAGATTATTCGGGAACTAGTGTAGCGACATTTACAAAAGGAAAGTCGTGTGTAATAAAAATGGGGGATTGCTTTATTTCTAAACATCTTATTGATGAAGGTGTTAGAATATATGATTCCCTATTATCAGTGTTAAGCATTGAATTACATATTTGGGGTAAACCAATAAAAAAATGTATATTATATGTGAAAGCCCCTTTAAACATTGAGGATGTTACGCCAAAACATATTAAGCAATGCATAATCAAGATGGCAAGAAAAATAGCTAATGATATTTATTGTAGATTGATAGAAATAGAGAAGGCTGAAGTGAAACCCAATTATTTTATTCAAGACATTGCAATTTGGGATGGAGATTTTTATGGAGAGTATGATTTTGGAGTAATGCAAGTAGATTTTGGATGTCCTAATCCTAATAGACGAACTTGTAAAATTGCAAGATGTATTATTAGATATAATCAATATAGGATTAATTGTGAAAATGCTCCGGTCTATAGTTTTATAGAAAGAGAGAGTAAAATATATTTAACGCTGTTACAATGTTTTTTGCGTTTCCCAATTTATAAACTATCTGGAGAAGAGATGTTTTTACCGAGTCACACTTGTGGAAAATATAGTGCTGTAAGTCGGGATGATTGTAGTAAAGATTATATATATGACAGGATAAATAATACAATAGTGCCGGATGATGTTTCAAATTTATTCGATTTATATGACAAATTGGAAGATAATGTTAAAAATATATTCTTTAATGCGGTCTGTTTGTATTGTGAAGGAATGAAGTTGGAGGGAACAAAAGCAGTGTCATATTATGTGATTTGTCTTGAAACTCTCGCTGCTTATGAGGCAAAAATTGCCGGTAAAAAAGATATTAATAAAATAGATATGATATATGAATTTTTACAAGAAATTTTTATAAAATCAACACTTGACCACAGGAGTATAGAAGAGTTGTATTCAATTCGAAGTGCTTATGTTCATAATGGGATTGCAAATAATGATTTCATGGATGAAGTATTTATGAAATCGCTTATTAGTAATTCGCATTGCGAAATTGTAGAAAGGATAGCAAATTACGCGTTAATAAAATGGCTAAAGAAAATGTGATATTATCAGGATTTGATATAGAAAATAATAAAAAATGGTATTGTAATACTGTCGAGGGAGAAATAGCTAAATGTTGTGATACATATGACGAAAATGGAAGTCACATACAACGAATAGCACGTTATGTGATAACCGGAGAAGAAGAGTGGAAGTATAATCCGATTTCTAAATGCTACTATTTTTATGCAGATAATAAGTATTTTGATGAAGTAGATGGAGGAAGATTAGACCCTATGCTGTGTACTCATTTTCGGTGGTGTAAAGATATAGAAAATACTCCATTATATATGTTTTCGGGAGGAATAAAAAATGAAATCCAATTTAATTATGATAATGGTGTTGGTGGGGTTGATAATTTTGTAAGCTGGATAAAAAGAGAATTAACTACAAAAATTCCAATGCAAGTGCATTATGTTTTGAAGTACCCGTATTATTATGAACCGGGGGTACACAAAAGGACAACGATACAAGTAATGAATGCATTAAAAGAGTCTTTAAAAAAATTTAGTGAAAAGTAACGCGTTGTTCCTTAGTAGTAAGCTTTCCCGTTTTACTACTATTTCTACTACTAACAGGTAGTCACAACTTGCTAAATTATGCTATAATTTGCTTACTTAACAAGCAAACAACAATTTAACCATAACCCCGGAATATACCGCAAAACTGGGCATTTCCGAGCAAAAAGGAGCAAATAATTACTATGATAAAAGTGTTATTTATCTGCCACGGCAACATCTGCAGAAGCACTATGTGCCAGTCAGTGATGACACATTTAATAAACCAGCGTGGCCTATCCCACCTGTTCGAAATCGGCTCCGCGGCCACCAGCCGGGAGGAAATCGGTAACCCGCCACACTATGGCACAGTAAACAAGCTCCGTCAGGCAGGCGTCCCCATAGTTCCCCACAGGGCAGTGCAGATGACCCGTGCAGACTACGATTATTACGATTATCTCATAGGCATGGACAGTGCCAATATTCGTAATATGACCCGCATCGCGGGCGGTGACCCGGAGGGGAAGATTTACAAGCTTCTTTCCTTTGCGGGAAAGGGGGATGATGTGGCGGATCCTTGGTATACCGGGGATTTTGATGTCACTTACCGGGATGTACTGGCAGGCTGCGAGGGGCTGTTAAAGCAGTTGCTTCAGCAAAACTAGCGCTTCGTTTTTTAAATTAACAACACCATATCACATGTCTATTTTCCTGATAGCACAGAGCAAAAATCCTCAGCTAGCCTGCTGCGCCTTCGTTTTTTTGTTCTGCACTCTCAGAAAAATATTCTATGTGAATGGTGCAGTTATTTAGAAACCGAAACACTAGGAGATAAAAAAGGAGGCAAAAATGCAA
>CAZOSU010000107.1:2996-8247 GCA_964582515.1 uncultured Acetatifactor sp.
AATTCAACAGAGCAAACCATTGACATTCATCATCGTAGGCTCTGGCTGGCGTTCTTTATTTTATGCCAGAATTGCAAAGAAATATCCGGAGGAGTTTCAATTAATATACATGCTCTGCCGTACCCGGGAGAAAGCGGATAAGATGGCAGCGGAGCATGGAGTGCCTACCACCATTTCCATAGAGGCATGCGAGGAGGCCCGGCCGGATTTTGTGGTGATTGCAGCCTCCAAGCAGTCTCTTTGTCAGGAAACCATGAAGTGGGCAAAAAAGGGCTTTGCTGTTTTGTGTGAGACTCCGGCAGCGTGCACTTTGGAGGAACTAAAGGAACTGTGGGACTTAACACGGAGCGGTGCAAAGATACAAATTGCAGAACAGTATCACAGATATCCGAGTATGGCAGCAGGTCTTGAAGCTGTCAAGGAGGGAAGGCTTCATGAGCCCTATGCGGTGCGTCTGTCCATGGCTCATGATTATCATGGGGTGAGTCTGATTCGGCGGATGCTGCAGCCGGACAAGCCTGCCGGCTTACGTCTGGAAGCTCTGCAGGGGGAGCAGTATACTTTCCCGGTAACGGAGACGGATTCCCGTTATGGGGCTATCACCGACGGCAGGGTGAAGGACAGTGTGCGAAGTGTTATTACCATGAGCTTTGCCGGAAGGAAAATGGCATTTTATGATTTTGACGGCACCCTGTATCACAGCTATATTCGTAGCAGGCATGTAAATGTGCAGGGCAGGGACGGGGAATGGAACGATACCCTTTTGCGTTATGTGGACGAGAACCATCAGCCCAGGGTAGAGCGGCTGACGCCATATTTAAATCCTAAGTATGCTTGTTTGGACACTGGGGTATTAAAGGAACAAAGAAGTCAATGGCAGCCGTACTTTCTCATGAGTGAGGAAGAGGATGAATATGCTATTGCCACTATGATGCTGGATATGAGAGAATATATAGAGACGGGGAAGGAAGTGTACCCTATGGCAGAGGCACTGGAGGATGCATATGTGTTCCTGCTGATGCAGGAGGCAGTGAAGAACCCGGGGATGAGAATTGAGCCGGAGAAGATGCCCTGGCATCCTTAAGAAATCGTTGCTCGTAGAGGAGGATGATGTATTATGGAATTACAGATTAGAAAAGAAAAAGGGGTGTCTATTCAGCCGGATATGATAGGTCTTTTCTTTGAGGACATCAATTATGCGGCAGACGGCGGTTTATATGCGGAGATGCTGGAGAACCGCAGCTTCGAGTTTTTAGAGGCCTTTGGGGATGCTAAGGACTACTACACTACATACGATGGGCACTATGGATGGAACGCATACCCGGACGAAAATGCTGTAAAGACCAAGGTGGTGACGGGCAGCCCTCTTACTGAGGAGAATCCCCACTATATGCGCGTGCACGCGCTGACACCAAATGCCGGTATCCGCAATCAGGCCTTTGACGGAATCTATCTGAAAAAGGGCATGACCTACCACCTTCGTTTCTGGGCAAGAAGCGTGAGGTTTACAGGGGATTTTCTTTGCAGGGCGGAGAAGGACGGTAAGACATACGCAGAGGCCGCCGTTAACGCTGCAAACTACATAGAAGAGACCTATAACTTTTATAGATACTATGAAACCACCCTCACTGCCACGGAAGATGCAGAGAAGGCAGAGTTTGTCCTTGCCCTCTCTGAGGCCGGTATCGTGGAGCTGGACTTCATCTCCATGATGCCTGCAGATGCGGTGGAGGGAATATTCCGTAAGGATTTATTCGAGAAGCTGGCGGACTTAAAACCCGGATTTTTACGTTTCCCGGGAGGCTGTATCGTGGAGGGCAATACCCTGCACAACAGATACCGTTTCAAGGAATCACTAAAGCCCCTCTGGGCGAGAAAGAACAACTGGAACCGCTGGGCGGTACATGGCAATCATGCAGGGAATAACTGGCGCTCAAAGTACAGCCATTACAACCAGACTCTGGGACTGGGCTACTACGAGTATTTTCTTCTGTGTGAGAAAATCGGTGCCAAGGCCATCCCGGTAATGAATGTGGGATTTGCCTGCCAGTATCAGTCCGCGGAGATTTTGAGTATGGAGAATCCGGCTTTTGGAGAGCTTGTGCAGGATGCACTGGATTTGATTGAATTTGCCAATGGGGATGTGGACACTACATGGGGCAGGGTACGTGCCCGGATGGGGCATGAAGCACCCTTTGGACTCACCATGCTTGGTATCGGTAATGAGCAGTGGCAAACGGAGAAAGCGGATTTCTTTGAGCGGTATGTGAAGTTTGAGGAGGTCATCCATGCAAGGTATCCGGAGATTAAGCTTATCGGTTCTGCAGGACCGGACATTACTTCAGAGCGATACGAGGCGGCATGGAGGTTTTACAATGACCACAAGGAGCAGGCAAATTTTGTCTACGCGGTGGACGAGCATTATTATGTGAAGCCCCAGTGGCTCTTTGAGCACGTGGACTTTTATGATGAGTATGACAGAACCATTAAGGTATTTTCGGGAGAGTATGCGGCACATCCGGTCAGCGGCATGAATATGCCCCAGGCCAATAATCTGGAGGGGGCTCTTGCGGAAGCTGCATTCCTCACCGGAGCAGAGCGTAATGCAGATGTGGTGGTGCTGGCATCCTATGCACCCCTCTTTGCAAAGCTTGGATATGCACAGTGGTCGCCGGATATGATATGGTTTGATGGAAAGAGCTGTTATGGTTCTCCCAGCTATTACGTGCAGAGGATGTACGGAAACGCGGTGGGAGATTATACCTTGGATGTGGGCACTGAATATAAGAAGGCCTGGGTGGATAAACTATACTATTCTCTTTCCTACAGGGAAGCCACCCGGGAGATTATCATCAAGGTGGTAAATGCCAATACGGATAAGCGTTCCCTGAGGCTGCAGCTGTCCGGGGACTGGAATATCTTAGAGGATACCTATCGTGCAGAGGTACTGTCGGGTCCGTGGCCGGAAGCCACCAACAGTATCAGTAAACCGGAGAATGTGGCAGTCTATGAGAGAGAAGGCAGTATTAGGGAGGAGCTGGCATTGGCGCCACTGTCCTTTAGTGTAATTAGAGTGAAAGCAGGTTGGTAAATGGTAGATAATAAGATTAAGACAGTAATTTTTGATATGGACGGAACGCTTATCGATACGGAGAAGCATTATCGTCGTTTCTGGAAGGAGGCTTTTGCTTTTTATGGAATGGAGCTGGCGGACGAGCAGGCACTTTCCCTAAGAAGTCTGGGGACACCCTATTGCGCGCCGTATCTTCGTTCCATTTTTGGGGACGATTTGGATGTGGAAAAGGTGCGTGCTAAGAGGCGTGAATTGATGGAGGCACATTTAGAGCAGGTAGGCATAGAGCTTAAGCCCGGAGCGTTGGAGATTTTGAAGTATTTGAAGGAGTCTGGAATGCCTACGGCGGTGGCCACAGCAACGGAGCCGGTGCGTGCGAAAAAATACCTGTCGCAGCTGGGGCTTTATGATTATTTCGATGACGTGGTGTCCGCAGCCACGGTATCCAGAGGAAAACCGGCGCCGGATGTGTATACCTACACCTGTAAGCAGCTGGACAAAAATCCCTGGGACTGTATTGCAGTTGAGGATTCGCCCAACGGGGTAATGTCTGCATACCGTGCAGGCTGTAAGGTGGTGTATATTCCTGACCAGAAGGACGAATACAATGAGCTGAAGCCTTATTTATATGCTAAGGCAGACTGGCTTTTTGACCTAAAGAAAATCCTTTCATAAAGAAACGGAAACATACCTTGCTTTTTACTTGCGAAAGTGCTATTATCATTATCAATGGGAATGTCATTTTTTTAACGAAGTCCCAAAGCACGGAAAAAGATTAACGAAGGAAGGGTAATCCAATGAGTATGAAGTTTGATGACATTATCAAGAAGGTAAGCAGCCTTGAGATGAAGAAGGTTTCTGTTGCAGCTGCGCAGGATGAGGCAGTGTTAGAGGCAGTTATCGAGGCGAAGAAGCGTGGTATTGCAGATGCTGTTTTGGTAGGTGATGCAGCCAAGATGCAGGAAATCGCAGATGCGAGAGGCTTTGATATTTCTTCTTTTGAAATTATTGATGAACCGGATATGATGGAAGCGGCACTGAAGGCAGTGAAGCTTGCACATGATGGTGAGGTGGATATGTATATGAAGGGACTTGCAGATTCCAAGACCTTCTTAAAGAGTATTTTAGACAAAGAGGTAGGTCTTCGTACCGGCAGCGCTTTATCCCACGTATGTGTGTTTGAGGTGCCGGGTATTGAGCAGCTTCTGTTCTTAACGGACGTGGCATTTATGACCTATCCTACCTTAGAGGATAAGGTAAGTATTATCAAGAATACCATCCCTGTGACGAAGGCTTGCGGCGTAGAGCTTCCCAAGGTGGCTCCTTTAGCGGCAGTGGAGGTAGTAAATCCTAAGATGCCTTGTACCTTAGAGGCAGCAGAGCTGGTGAAGATGAATGAGGAAGGAATCATTACGGATTGTATTATCGATGGTCCTTTATCCTTAGACCTTGCGATTGATGCGGAGGCGGCGAAGCATAAGGGAGCTACTGACCGTAAGATTCAGGGAGATGCAGATATCCTTTTATTCCCGGATATCCACGCAGGTAATCTGGTATACAAGATGATGGTTCGTATGGATGATATCAAGAATGGGTGTATTTTAACCGGTACCAAGGTTCCGGCCATCCTGACCAGCCGTTCCGATACCTTTGAAACCAAGGTGAATTCCATCGCTTTAGCTGCAGTAGTTGCAGAAGAGTTAAAGAAAAATGCACAGTAAGCATAGGAGGATAAGCTTATGTCTATCAAGAGTTTAATTATTAACCCGGGTTCTACTTCTACCAAAATTGCGGTATTTGAAGATGAAAACATGCTGTTTGAGGAAACCCTAAGACATTCTACAGAGGAGATTTCCCAGTATGCGTCCATTGTAGACCAGAAGGATTTCCGTAAGAAAATCATTACGGATTTACTGGTGTCCAAGGATTTTGATATCAATTCCTTAAATGTAATCGTAGGACGCGGCGGTATGTTAAAGCCGATTCCGGGTGGTACATATGCAGTAACTGAAGAGTTACTTGCAGATTTAAAGGCAGGTGTATCCGGTCAGCATGCTTCTAACTTGGGCGGTATTCTTGCCAGGGAAATCGGGGATTCCATCGGTGCTCCCTCCTACATCGTAGACCCTGTAGTAGTTGACGAGCTTGCACCGGTTGCAAGATATTCCGGTATACCGG
>CAZOSU010000108.1:0-8214 GCA_964582515.1 uncultured Acetatifactor sp.
GAGTTCTTTCTGTGATTTTGTGAGACTGATTTTTATGGTTTCATTTCTGAGTTCTCTCAATAGTTTTTCACCTCCATAATTATGTGAAACTCAAAGCAGAAAATTTACCTTTTTTGTCCCAAATTGGGACGAAATTTTTTATTTTCTATAATAATTTTACCAAAAATTTTTTATAAAATCAAAGAAGAGAGCGGGAAGGGGAGCATAAAATCCCAAGTTTAAAAACTTAGGATTTTATTTGCATTAACTATTACGCCGTATTTTTGAAATAGCAATAAAAGTACTTACGGCTAAAATAAAACTTACAAAAGTTCCTGATTTGTATTCAATCGGAAAATCGGATATGGTCAAAATAAATTCCTTAGCTTTGAAAAAGCTATATACGTACGAAATAGTGCTTAAAACGATTGCAACCTTCATTATGAAACATTTCTGAATACTTAGGTCACTAATGATTGCCAATATAAATATTAAGCATGTACAGACAACTGGTATAACACCGATAAAAGTGAATTCCACGAAATTGAATCCATGTACGGCGAGTTCTCCAAAAACATATTCTCCGGGAATAAATATGCTCATTACCGGAAGAGCAAAAGATGTAAACATCAAAATACATAAAACAGCGACAATAATGTTCACTTGAGTATCGTCCCCCTTATGTTTTATTGAGTAGCAGTTTTTAAAAACTGCTACCCAATTGTAGTTGTTCTTAAATCATGGCTTTTTCCACTTCATCTTTAAGTCTGCATTTGAGAGATTTGGAAATAGGATAACTGTTTATTTTAGCTATAATACTTTCTTTGGATTCACCTTTCTTTACGAGCTCTTTTATTACTGCACAAAAGATGGTTTCTAAACCGTATTCTGCAAGACCGTGAGAGATTACTCCGATTAAGCCGAGAGTAATAATACCTCCGATTATTCCTCCTGGGCCGATACTAGAAAGTGCGGCTATAATTGCTGCGGCTCCGGCATATCCGGAAATATGTATTGCTACTACAAGAACAAGACCGGGGACTCCAAGTGCTGCGATTTTAGATACGATTTTTTCCATGGTTTTTCCTCCTTGATGTTTATCGATTAATAGTTTTCTTCGTTTGTGTCTTTATAACCATCTGAATCATATTCATAATCCAGATAACAATCGTCTATATCAAAGGTGTATCCGCAGTCTTCACATTGGAAGGTTGCATATCCACAATGCTGAGACGTTTTGCGGATGTCTCGGCATCCGCATATAGGACAAACTTCATACATTTTAAATCCCTCCGTTTTTAAATTATTTATTGTTGCTTTTTCGTTCCTGTTTAATTCGGTAAACTGCCTGGTCGATAGTAACCAAACCTCCACCTATTGTGACAAGGATTTTACCAACGACGAGCCATTTTGATACTACAGCGATAGTAGGGACTAAACCAAATGCTAACATAATATTTTCCTCCTTTGATTATGAATTTTTAACGATTGTGATGATGATGGTTCCAACGGCAGAAAGAACCGCGCCAATGATTGTAAGCATGTTTGAAATCTCCCTTCTTTTTATTTCTTTTGAAAACCCATTTGATACTGTTGTGGGCTGTTTTCTGTGATTATATTTTATGCCATCCGCTGAAAGCTTCTGTAAAAATGGATTATGCACAAATTGCAGTAGGAGTAGCTTTTCTTTCGATTTCTTCTCTTATTCCGAGAAGGTCGATATAATTGATTCCCATTGCATGAACGAGTTCTGTTGCAACACAGTCGCGGGTAGAAATAACTTTTACTTCTTTGCCTCGGGATTTGAGCTGTTGAATAGCTCTTTCAAAATCTCCGTCACCACTGATGAGGATTGCAAGATCATAACGGTCAATCATATTGAACATGTCGATTACGATTTCAATATCAAGATTTGCTTTTTGAGATGTCTGTCCAGTTGTCTGATCGTACATTGTTTTTACCGGTTTCGTGATAAGTGAATATCCAACATAAGCGAGTTTATCAAGATATTTTTTTTGATTTGTATCATCTGAAACACCGGTGTAATAACCTGCTTCAATTACTTCGCCATATCCTTTGCAATATGTAAGAAGTTTTTCAATATCAATGTTCCATCCCATTTTTCTTTGAGTATAAAAACAATTTGCTCCATCCAAGAATACTGCTACTTTTTTCATTTTTATTTCTCCTTTCGATTTTTGAATTCAGCTCCAAAGGAAATATTCCTTGCCGGCAGTTTGCCGGTTACCCTCATTGCCTGCGGCGCTTTTAACGCTCGGACTGTGACTGGACAGTAGCTTTATCATTTGTTTTATTTTGTAAGATTTTGGACCTCTCCCAGGTCCCGATATTCTTCAGCCGATATCGGTCGCTGTGAACGGATTCTTTTTTTGCCCCGTTTCACTGGGCTTTTTGTTTTCTTTACCTTATGTCTGTATTTTACTCTTTCCTAAAATTTTTCTCGTCCACTTTTTGTGGAATCTTTTTTCGCTTTCAAATTTTACTGCAAATATCATTCAAGGCTTTTTTCGGCCCGACAGCCTTGTTTTTTGTTATCCGATATCAGGTCTGCTTACCTTACGCTTTCCTCTTATGCCCCCGACTCCATTCAGTCATCCATGTTTTGCCGAAAAGTTTCTTCCAGGATCGATTTGCAGTCATAATGATGATTCAGCGCATATATCCAGATTGCATCTTCTCTTCTTTTTGCGTAAAGTTTCGGATAACTGAAAGCGCAGAGAATTTCATTGGTTTCTTCAATGCTCGCTCCAATCACGTATGCCATGATAAGCAGTTCCTTTCTTCCGAATTCATCTCTGCGGTACAGAAGTGCTTTTACCTGTTCCAGAAAACCATAATTAATAAATGCTACCGGCAGATGTTTTTCCATCGCTTTTTCAAAAAGATTTTCTACTTCGCCTTTCATCGTTTAAAACCTCACAATAAAAAATAGTGTTTACATACTTGATTTTAGCATGTAAACACTATCCTCGTTTTCCACATTTCGTGGACTTTTCGGTTTTGTTGTTTTTTAATTCGGTTCTATCTCAATAATATATTTTCCTTTCGGAATATCGTTTTCCTGATAAGGACGGATCTCCATATATATTATGTCTCCAGCTTTTGAATTAATTTTAAATGAGTAGTTATCCTCATTTAAAATTGATCTTCCTTCTCCTGCGCTGTTAGGCTTTTGTAAAGACATATAAATACTGCATCCCACGTCGATATTATGGACAGTGATAAGATATTCTCCATCTTCTTCGATTTCAAGCCTGTACCAGTCGCTCAGAATCGAATCCAACGTTCCGAAGTTTCGTTCTCCGATAATAAGTCTCTTTGCGCTTTCTTTGTTGATTCCTGCATCGCAAACCATTTCGGACACGCAAATTTCATATTCCCCGTATTCATATCTTCCGCCAAGATAAACTTTTACAAAATATTCGCTTCCCGGTTCCGGATAAAAATCAATAAAAGCAAATTCCTCATCGGACCAGATATTGAATTCTTCAACCTTGATTCCAACGGAATCATATACAACCGCATATATAAAGGGGAACAAAGTGTTCGTGCTTCCTTTCCCTTTGGATATGCTTATCCTGCATGATGAAACCAGGTTTCCGGATGTAAATTTGTACCATCTGTCCAATTCGGTTTCTAGCGAACCCTCAACAGAGGATTCAAGCGCAATTGGCTTTGCGGTTTCCCTCGCATAATTCTCTTCAGAGGAAGCAGTCTGCTCTTCCGGAACGGACTGGGTTTCCATTGCCCCGGAAGAACTTGTTTCCGGAACAGAAGAGCTTTCTTCTGAAGAATTGAAACTGCTGTTTTTCGATATAAAACCGTCTCCGGAACTTCCGGTGTTGCTGCTTTGGGAAAATCCCGGAACAAAATCTTCGAGCAGTTCAGGATTTCCAATCAGACCGAAAAACACTGCGCCTCCTGCAACACACAAAACAGCAGTGCAGATTCCGGAACCGATTGCAATGTTGCGCAGAGTATATTTCTTTTTCAAAAGGAAATTCTCAAGGTCTTTTTTCAAAATGGCAACCGAAGAATATCTGTTTTTCGGATCGATTTCGAGACATTTTCGTATTATCTTTTTGAGTTTTCCGTTATAAACCATCTGGTGTTCGCCGGAAAGGGCTTTTCCTGTTAACATCTTATGCATCGTAACGCCAAGACAGTAAATATCCGTTCTGGGTTCAGACTGTCCGTATCCGAAATGTTCCGGAGAAGCATATTCCTCTGTGCCGAACAGAGTTGTATTTTGATTCTGACCTTTTTTATATGTACGGGAAATATCGAAATCAAACAGTTTTACGCTTCCGTCGTCACGAATTTTGATATTGGAAGGGTTTATATCATTATGAACTATCGGAGGTTGTTCCCGATGGAGTTCATCAAGAGCTTTGCAGACTTCAATTATAATTTTTGCCGTTTCTTTTTCGGAAAAATTTCCGCAATGTTCGATTTTTTCTTCAAGCGTTGTGCCTTCAACATATTCTTCAAGAATATATGTATCACCGTTTTCATAGACAAAATCATGAATAACAACCGTGTTCGGATTACGGATTTTTCTCAGTGACTGATATACGGAAGATAAATCGCGTTTTTTACATATTCTGAGAACACAGTATGACTGACGCGATTCATCGTATACAACGCTGATTTTTACTTTTTCGGTTTCTTTTAATGTCTTTTGCGGAACAAGTCCGGACATTAATAATTCATATTCTATGCTGTGTTCCACTTCATTATCTCCATCAATCAAACAAACTTAAAACGGCGCCTTTTTTTATCAACAGTTCTTCAATTTTATCAATACTGTAACCTCTGCTCATTCCGAACATAATTATTCCATCATCTTTGTTTTTTGCATAAAGTTCTTTATGTCCGGCAAGTTTAAGAAGCTCGTTCATTTCCTCAATGGTAACCCCCATTGCAAGTCCAATTCTTATAATGTGATATTTCTGGGGCTTTCTTTTGTATTTTTTGTTTGTTGTAAAAAACGCATGGAAAGTTGTATTTGCAATTCCGGATTCTATCTGCACCTTACCGTCGTCAAGACCGTATTTATTTGCAAGTTCATAATACTTTTCCACAAAGCCAGTTTTAGGAAGATTAGCAATGGCATCATTAAATTCATCTTCGTTTTTTGCACTTCTGATCTGGTTTTCAAGTTCTGCGGTTGTGATAGGCATAGGAACACCTCTTCCATTTTTAAAGCTTAATTTTATTTTTTGTTAATCTGACATCCGGAAAATGTTTTGCGACATATTCTTCCATCATTGGAACGCCACGTTCGTGGTCCGAGTGGATGTTTATATGTTCTGTGTTTATATTATTTTCGACCATATAAATTAAAACATCAAGCCCTGTTTTATCTGTTCCAAGGTGATAGTCAAGGCTTATAAAATCAACACTACGAAAAACACTTAACAGCAAAACACAGTCTTTATATGTACGTACACAAGTATAGCCACCGTTTTCAGGAAATTCTCTACTGTCATCAAGAATCATCTTAATCATTTTATTACCTCACCTTATTAAAAATGATATATAGTTGCCCTGTTAAATTATTTTATGATATTTAGATGATTATTTATAGTATATCACTTTATTTTAAAGAATGGAATGTTTGTTAATAAAATATTAATTGTTTTATTTTAAACTAAATCTTAAAAGTGCTTAAAACCAAATAAAGCCTCGGCATTTCAGAGCCGAGGCTTCATATTTTATAGTTCATGTTAAGCGTCCTTTTTCATGTCACTGGTAAAATCTACGGGTATAACCTGAGAGTCGGTTTCAGGTTGCTCCATGCCGAATTTGGATACGTCGGGATAGGTTTCAAGGAACCATTTTTTAATGGCGGGGTAGCGGACGGAATGACATTCAGCAATGAGACGAAGCTCTTTGTATGTTTTGAGATTCTCTTCCGCAGAATCGTGAGTTGCAATGTAGTTCTCAATGTAGTCGTAGGTGAGACCTTTGTATCTCTCCTGGTCGTTATTCTTTTTTATCTGTCTGCGAACTACAGTGAAAGTCGGGTTTGCCTGGCAGCAAGCTGTAAGCATTTCGTACTCACGGGAACCAACGATAGAAGATTTTGCGCTGAAAGTGCGATCCATAATAATAAGTCCGTTGTCACGGTCAATTCTAAGAGTGTTTTTCATGGTCATTTCCTCCTCAATTTATTTGTGCTTGTTATCAGGCGGGGATTGCTTTGTTGAGAGTTTCTCTTTCAACGCGGAGTTCATCAAATTTGGCAAGGAACCATTTCTTGATATCAGGGTAACATTTTTTGTTTTCAAGTTCGCCATCGTTTACTTTACCGGTCATCTGACGGAGAGCTTTGAGATCTTCTTCCTTGTTTGCGGAATGGGTTTCAATGTAGTTTTCCATAAAGTCAATGGTAAGACCTTTGTAAGATTCTTTGTGGTTGCGGTTGGCTTTTTTGTTTCCAGCGATGGTAAGAACGTAGGTGGGGAATGCCTGGCAAGCATCCACAAGTTCTTTGTATGCTTCGCTGTTGTAAACTTTTGCTTTTTTGGAGAATGCTTTGGTGATTTCGATGGTTTTTCTTTCGTAGTTAATGGCGATCTGTTTCATAGTATTTACTCCTTTTTTAAAATTATTTTTTGTTTTAGAGGGTTTCCTTCGTTTCTCTGTTTCCCTCTCTGTGACTACAGTATAGCAGTAGGCAGGAGCAAAGATGTACCATAAAAGTGACATGGAATCGTTATTCAAAGATGATTTGAAATTGAATCAAAGTTAATTTGAAGTTGGTTCAAAGATGATTCAGAGTTTATTACTTTTGGATTGAAAGATGAATAATTGTTGATTATAAGTTGAAATAAAGCTTATTATATTTTGGTGTGGAACGGGTATGTAGATAAAAATGAATTACAAAAGGCAGATTGCTTTCATAAAGAATGAAAGTAAAAATGAAAATGATAGATAAAAAGTATTGATAAAATTTTTTTGTGAGATATTATAAGATTAATAACATTAAAGGTTGTGATGCAATGGGATAGCATTAAACAAAGAAAATCTTATAATTCTTGACTTTTACGATGATTTTTATGAGACGTACGAAAAGGTTAAAGATATATATGGAGATGTATTAGCAGAACAAATAAATAAAAAAAGTATATGTGATTTTGGGGTTTTTAGTTGTGCTGAAAAAATTGGAAGACCGCGAGCTAGAAAAATTTGTACACAATTAATTGATACATATACATATCTGTTTTACAAAGAAAAATTTGATCTTAAATTTTGTGACTATGGGTTTAAAAATTTTTCGGGTATAAAATTGGTTGAAGGAAAAAGTTTTGACTTTGAGATCAAATTTAAAACCTTTAAAGAGTTTTTAGAAGAATTGGAATATGCTATTGCAAGAATAATAGTAAAAAATGAGAATAGTAAAAAACCTGAAGAATCTTTTGAGCGGGTTTCATCTCAATTGAATGACAGAATTCAAAAAATTGCTGATAATAAAATACGGACATTGGTTAGTCCTCAGATTGATGTTGAAACTGTTACAGGGAAGACTTTGTACGTTTATGATTATTTATATGGATTAAAATGTTATAGGTATAAACATTTAGTTGTTCCTAAAAAGTTTATTGCTGAATTTTTAGATGTTAGCGGAAAAATTGCATTGCCAGTTCATTATTGCGAGAATTGTGGAAGGTACTTTATTGGTTCAGAGATGCTTAAGTTTTTCAAAAAAAGATTCGGAGACATTTGCGTAATAACACAAAAAGCGGAGTCTTTTATTGAAAAAGAAAATACGTTTATTTGTTACAGAGATGAATCGCTGCTCCATAAGTTGGGATATAATGTTATTGAAGGTAAAATGTCTACAACAGAAAGGCAGATGTTGCTTTTAAATTTGATAATAAGTAAAAAAATAGGTTACTATGAAGTTTGTGCTAATCTGCAAGAAAATATAAGGAGATTTTCAAATAGAGATTATTTCAAAAAGGCAGTATCCAAATGGGATGAAGATTTACGATTTATTGGTAAAGCTGTATTGGATGGAAGAATACAAAAATAAAACCGCCGACATACTGTTTTGAGTTTGCAAAAAAACAATTAATAAATAACCACCCCGTTGGTGTATTTATGCACTTGACATTTTTCTGTGTTTGATCTATTTTATAGGAGCGGAAAACGTGTCAACTTTTTCCGTTTCCACGAGTCAAAACAGTGGCAAAAATTAAAAAATCC
>CAZOSU010000109.1:0-8116 GCA_964582515.1 uncultured Acetatifactor sp.
CAGCTTTTTGACGGGGACATCAGTGCTTATAATTTTATGATGAACCGTATTCGTAATCTGGAGATTACGCCTGCCCAGCTGGCATTGGACCCCTGTAACGGTTCCATGGTAATCACGGATGTGAATACGGGAGATGTGCTGGCCTGTGTTACTTACCCGGGTTATGACTTAAATAAAATGGCCAATACGGTGGATGCGGACTATTTCGCAAAGCTTTTGACGGACAAGTCAAATCCTTTGATTAATTATGCTACTACCTACAGTGCGGCACCCGGCTCCACTTATAAGATGGTGTCTGCTACAGCTGCACTTTGCGAGGGTGTGGAAACGCTTACCAGTAAGACCAATTGTGTGCAGCTCTTTGACCTGGTTTCGCCACCACCCTCCTGCTGGAAGAAATATGGTCATGGTAATCTGAATATTACAGGTGCCATCTGTAATTCCTGCAACTATTATTTCTACAACGTAGGCTATAAGCTGGCTACAGTTTCCGGAAGCTATGTGGCGGAGGATGGTTTGAATACGCTGGCCAAATATGCTGCCATGTATGGTCTGACAGAGAAAACCGGTATTGAAATTGATGAGGCTTCGCCCCATGTATCAGACGAGCTGCCCATCCCTTCGGCCATCGGTCAGGGCACCAATGCTTTTACCGCAGTGGGACTGAACCGATATATCGGCGCCATCGCCAATGGCGGAACGGTATATAATCTGACCCTTCTTGACTCGGTGCAGGATTCGCAGGGAAATGTCCTTAAGAGCTTTGAAGCAGATATTTACAATGAGATTGAGCTTCCCCAGGAATACTGGGATGCCATTACAGCCGGTATGCGGCAGGTGGTGGAGAGAAAGACCTATTTTGGTGATTTGGCGGTGGAGGTGGCCGGTAAGACAGGTACTGCGGAGCAGATTTCCTCCAGACCAAACCATGCGCTCTTTGTGTGCTATGCACCCTATGATGAGCCGGAGATTGCGGTAACCACCAGAATCCCCTTTGGTTATTCTTCGGACTATGCAGCACAGACCACCAGAGATATTATCGCATATTATTGTGGAATTATTGAGGAAGAAGACCTGGTAACCGGTACAGCCGATGCACCGGATGAGGGTGTTTCAACAAACGAAATTTAAGAGGTTATATTTTACATGAAGGAACTGTTAATTATTAAAAGCTTTCCCAGTGGGGTGAATTTGATATTGAACCAAGAGGCTGCCTTTGAAGCCATTGTAGAAGAGGTTGGAGTGAAGTTCTCTGCATCCAAGGCCTTCTTTGGAAAAGGAAATATGGCACTTTCTTACGAGGGAAAGCAGTTAAGCACAGAAGAAGAGATTGCACTGGTGGAGAAAATCCGGGAAAGCTGTGATGTAAATATTATGTGCATCGTGGGCAAGGATGAAGAAACCGGTAAACAGTTTGCCAGGGCAGTAGAAGGTATGGAGGAGAAGGTGGGAATTGACCGTGCCGGACAATTCTACAAGGGCTCCCTTCGAAATGATGAAATCATTGAAACCGATGGAAGTATTGTGATTTTAGGAGATGTTCAGCCGGGCTGTAGTGTAATTTCCGGCAAGAGCATCATCATTATCGGCGGCCTGTATGGAGAGGCCTGCGCCGGTATGAACGGACAAGAAGGAGCCTATGTGGCAGCACTTGACATGGAACCCATGAAGCTGCGCATCGGCGATTTCAAGTATAAATCTACAAAGAAGGCAAAGAAGGGAATTTTCTCTAAGAATCTTCCTCAGATTGCACTCGTAAAAAAAGATAAAATCGTTTTAGAGAACCTTACCAAAGATATCCTGGGTGATTTCTAAGAAAATGCCCGGGGGCGACATATTAAAATGCTTTTTGCAGAAATGGAGGCTTTATGAGCGAAGTAATTGTCGTCACATCAGGGAAGGGCGGAGTAGGAAAGACCACTACCTCCGCAAATGTAGGAACAGGTCTTGCGAAGCTGGGGAAAAAGGTATGTCTGATTGATACCGATATCGGCCTTCGTAATCTGGATGTTGTCATGGGTCTGGAAAACCGCATCATTTACAATCTGGTGGATGTGGTGGAAGGAAACTGCCGTGTAAAGCAGGCACTGATTCGTGATAAGCGTAATCCGGGACTATATCTTTTGCCATCTGCCCAGACCAGGGATAAATCCGCAGTGTCACCGGAGCAGATGAAGAAGGTGGTAGGACATTTAAAGGAGCAGTTTGAATATATCATTTTAGACTGTCCGGCAGGAATCGAGCAGGGCTTTCAAAATGCCATTGCCGGTGCGGACAGGGCACTGATTGTCACTACCCCGGAGGTGTCTGCAATTCGTGATGCAGACCGTATTATCGGGCTTTTAGAGGCCAATTCCTTTGGGAAAATGGATCTTCTGATTAATCGTATTCGTCCGGATATGGTGAAAAAGGGTGATATGATGTCCGCAGCAGATGTGGTGGATATTTTATCCATTCCCTTAATCGGTATTGTACCCGATGATGAAAATGTTGTGATATCCACCAATCAGGGAGAGCCCCTTGTGGGGAATGATTCTCCTGCTGGAACAGCGTACTTAAATATCAGTAAACGCATTTTGGGACAGGAGGTGCCGTTTTTACCTCTGGAGAAGAAAATTGCGTTCTTTACGAAAATTAGTACAATTTTCCAGAAAGGGTGAGGGCGATGAAAAAAATATCCATAAAACATATTTTCCGAAGAAAAAAGCCGGGACAGGTGGCCAAGGACAGGCTGAAAATCCTTTTGATTTCCGACCGTGTCAATTTATCCCCGGAAGTAATGGAGCTGATTAAGGCAGATATTACAAAGGTTATTTCAAAATACATGAAAATCGATACGGCAAATATGGAGATACAGATAGGGAAGCAAAAACCCGTGCTGTATGCCAATATTCCGATTTTAGATTTCAATAAGCAAGGGAGCTTAAATGTTTAGCAGATTTCGTTTACGAAACTTTGGTTTTAAATTGTTTATACTGGTGATTCTGGCCGGTACCATAGGTGTTTTGGCGGTGGGAAGTGCAGAGCCTTCCCTCCAGTCCAAGCAGCTGGTGGGTATGATTTTCGGTGTTTGTTTGATGCTTTTTATTTCGCTGTTTGATTATACCTGGGTACTGAAATTTTACTGGCTTATGTACCTTTTGAATCTGGTTCTCTTAGGGCTTGTGCATTCTCCACTGGGAAGTTCGGCCAATGGTGCCCAGAGATGGATTCAGATTACAGAATCTTTTAAGTTTCAACCGTCAGAAACTGCGAAAATTTTGTTGATTTTATTCTTCGCACAGTTTATTATGAAAAATAGGGAAAAGTTTAATACAATTCGGGTAATTGGAAGCTGTGTTGTTTTAATTGCCATTCCATTGCTGTTAATTGTCACACAGCCGGATTTGTCCACCAGTATTGTACTGGCCGCAATTTTCTGTATCGTGATGTTTGCAGGAGGCCTTAGCTTTAAGGTGGTGTTCGGTGTACTTGCGGTTGCCATTCCGGCACTTGCGATTGTGGTTTCCCTGGCACTTCAGCCGGATCAGGAAATTTTAGCAACTTATCAGCAGAACCGTATTTTGGCATTTATTTATCCGGAGGAATACGCCACCGAGGAGGCTTATCAGCAGCTTAATTCTGTGACGGCCATTGCATCCGGTATGCTGGATGGTAAGGGATATAACAACAACGAAATCACTTCCGTGGTAAATGGTAACTTTATTTCCGAACCACAGACGGATTTTATTTTTGCCGTGATAGGTGAGGAATTTGGTTTTAAGGGAAGTATTGTGGTGGTGGTGGTTCTGATGGGGATTGCTTTAGAGTGTATAAATATAGCACGGAAGGCAAAGGACTTGTCGGGAACCATTATAGCAGCCGGGGTAGGAGGATTAATTGGCGTACAAAGCTTTGTTAATCTTGGCGTAGTAACCTTTATCCTGCCAAATACCGGTTTGCCCCTGCCGTTTATCAGTTACGGACTTACGTCCCTTCTTAGTCTGTACATGGGTATGGGATTTGTATTAAACGTAAAAATGCAAGGGAAACGTTAAAGAGAAGAGGTATTTTTATGAATATTGCTTTAATTGCGCATGATGCGAAGAAAAAACTGATGCAGAATTTCTGTATTGCTTATCGTGCTATTTTGAGTAAAAATGAATTATATGCGACCGGCACTACCGGCAGATTGATTGAAGAGGTAACGAATTTAAATATCCACAAATATCTGGCAGGACATCTTGGAGGGGAGCAGCAGATTGGTGCCCAGATTGAGCATAATCAGATTGACCTTGTTATCTTCCTTAGAGATGCCTTAAGTGCCAAGAATCATGAGCCGGATGTGAACAATGTAGTAAAGCTTTGTGATATGCATAATATTCCGCTGGCAACCAATCTTGCCAGTGCGGAACTGTTGATAAAAGCTCTCGACCGAGGAGATTTAGAGTGGCGTGAAATGTACAAATAGACTCTGCCGAAAGGTAGTTACTTTACTTTTGACAGGCTGCATGGTATTGTCTCTGACTGCCTGCAGCGGAAGA
The DNA here is from genome assembly GCA_964582515.1 of uncultured Acetatifactor sp. Lineage (GTDB taxonomy): Bacteria > Bacillota > Clostridia > Lachnospirales > Lachnospiraceae > Acetatifactor. The sequence goes on from CAZOSU010000109.1 coordinate 4,524, forward strand.
AAATTTGATATGCCCTATGGTACCAATACTGCTACCAGCAGCTTTAAGGTTTCTCCGGGTGGCGAGGAACAGTTTGCAGAATGCTTTGCAAGTGATATCTGTGTGGTTTCCTCCGATATTCTGGATGGGGAAATTGATATGTCCGGTGCAGGAGCGGCGGTACTTTTTGACGTGAATGAAAATGAGGTATTGTATTCGAAAAATGCCCATGAAAGACTGCATCCGGCCAGCCTGACCAAGATTCTTACCGCTATTGTGGCGCTGAAATATGGCAGTACGGATCAGATACTTACGGCGACTAAGACCATCAATATAGATGAGTCCGGGGCGCAGCTCTGTGGTCTGAAGGTGGGAGATACCATGACCTTAAACCAGGCACTGAATATTCTGCTGGTATATTCCGCCAATGATGTGGCCATGCTGATTGCGGAGGGCGTGGGTGGCACCGTGGACCATTTTATCGAGCTGATGAATGAGGAGGCTAAGGCACTTGGTGCAACTAATTCCCATTTTATGAATCCTCATGGACTTACCCAGGAGGAGCATTATACCACAGCTTATGATTTATATCTGATTTTTAATGAAGCGGTGAAGAATGACAAGATTTTGGAGATTATCCAGAAATCCAGCTATGAAACCGTATATTACGATAAGAATGGGGAAGAGAAAAGCTTTTCCCATCTTTCTACCAACTGGTATCTGCGTGGGGAATACAAGCCGCCGGAGGCTGTAAGTGTGGTAGGGGGAAAGACAGGCACCACCAATGCGGCGGGACACTGCCTGATGATACTTTCCAGGGATACTGCCGGTAATCCCTATATCTCTATTGTATTAAGAAGTGAAGCAAGAGAAATGGTTTATACAGAAATGACAGATTTATTAGAGAAAATTAATAAATAGTTGTTGTTTTTTCACTATATATAAACTATAATAGAGATAGATGAAAAAGGGGTTACGTGAAGTAGATTTTCATCAATTTACTTTAGGAGGTTTTACCAATGGTTCAGTTAATCGTAGGCAAAAAAGGAAAAGGAAAAACAAAGCAGTTATTAGATAAAGTGAATAGCGAAGTAAAAGCTATCACCGGTAATATCGTATATCTTGATAAGAGTACGAAACATATGTATGAATTGAATAATAAGATTCGTTTAATTGATGTTTCCCAGTTTATGATTGAGAATTCCAGTGAGTTTATTGGTTTTATCAGTGGCATCATTTCTCAGGATCATGACCTGCAGCAGATGTACTTTGACAGCTTTCTTAAGATTTCATGCTTAGATGGTACTGACATTGCTGCAGCTATTGAGAAGCTGGAGAAAATCAGTGAGAAGGAAAGTGTAGATTTTGTTCTCAGCGTTTCATTAGATGAAGAAGAATTACCAGAGAGCGTTAAGAAGAACATAGTGGTCTCTTTATAAGATAATGCAAAAGCCTCGGGACTCCCGGGGCTTTTTCTAGGTTTTTTTTGTTTTTTTTACTATTCAGAAAGATTTTGAATAGTTCCATATTTTAGATTTGGAGGACGAAAGGCTTTGGCAAATAGAAAATCAAGACAGGAAATTGCGGATTTTCATAGATATAAGAATCGAAGACATTTAAATATAGGTATCATTCTTTATATTGCCATTTTTCTCTATATGATTATTTATGTGGTGGCATCTACCAAGACAACCCGGATTTCTCCCTATGAGGTGAAGGAAGGGTCGCTGGCCGCCAATTATACTTATCGGGGCATTGCTATAAGGGACGAACAGCTGATTACCTCAGATAAAGCAGGCTATATAAACTATTATGTGAAGGAAGGGACCCGTGTGGCCTGTGGGGATCTGGTATATATCGTGGATGAAACAGGGCGTCTGCAGGAGTATCTGGAGAATGCTTCTTTGGATGAGAATACATTATCTGACACGGAGCTTGCTAATCTTCGCAGTCAGATTACGGAATATATGAACGGCTTTGATGAAACGAATTTTGGAACCACCTATGACTTTAAGAGTGGGATGCAAAATAGTGTACTTAAGCTGGAAAATAATGTGGTTATGGAGGGAATAAAGGCCATTACCGGTGAAAACGGTACCAAGGATTTGATTGATTATTATTATTCTCCCAATACAGGGATTATTACCTATAAGGTGGATGGTTACGAGGAACTGACTCCGGAGGCCATTACCATGGAGCATTTTGATGAAAAGGCTTATAAGGAGACACAGCTGTTTAGTAATGAGCTGATTACCGCAGGGGATACTATTTTCCGCCTTTCCACCGATGAAAACTGGAGTATTCTGGTGCCCATAGAAGAGGAATATGGACAGGAACTGGTGGCAGAGGAGTATGTAAAGGTACGTTTTATCCGTAATGGCTACGAATCCTGGGGACAGACCAGTGTGATACACGGAGCGGATGGGAATACCTATTTGCAGCTTGATTTTACAAATTCCATGATTACCTTTGTGAATGACCGCTTTATAGATTTTGAGCTGGTGTTACACGAGGAGACGGGACTTAAGATTCCCAATTCCTCCATTGTAAATAAAGAGTTCTTTATTGTCCCCCAGGAGTATCTGACGGTTGGCGGTGACAATAATAAGGACGGTGTTATTCGCGAGAGCTACAAGGAGGATGGAACTATTTACTCCGAATTTGTGGAAACGGAAATCTACAGCTATGATGAAAGCACGGGGGAGTATTATCTGGACACCACCATTCTTCAATTAGGAGATAAGCTTTATAAGCCGGACGGACAGGAAACCTATACGGTCAGCAAAAAGGCCAGCCTGATTGGTGTGTATAACATGAATAAGGGCTATGCGGATTTCAGACAGATTAATATTTTGTATCAGAACGAGGAGTATGCCATAGTAAAATCCAATACCCAATATGGACTTAACGTGTATGATTACATTGTTTTGGATGCATCAGCGGTAAGCGATGAGCAGTTTATATACGAATAAGAACCATGGGCTGTAATAAATGAGGAGTAGTTATGATTAAAGAAAATTTATCAGATGTGCAGGCAAAGATGGCAGCTGCCTGTGAAAAAAGCAAAAGAGAGCAGCAGCAGGTTTGTCTTATTGCGGTCAGTAAAACCAAACCGGTAGAAATGCTGGAAGAAGCCTATGCCTGTGGTATCCGTGATTTCGGTGAAAATAAGGTACAGGAGCTGGTGGACAAGTATGAGGTTATGCCAAAGGATATTCGATGGCATATGATTGGACATCTTCAGAGAAATAAAGTAAAATATATCGTGGATAAGGTGCATTTGATTCACAGCGTGGATTCCATGCGTCTTGCTGAGGAAATCAGCAAGGAGGCAGTGAAGAAAGGTGTAAATGTAAATATTCTCATAGAAATTAACGTGGGAGAGGAGCAATCCAAATTCGGACTTACTTCCAGGGAGGAGATAATTTCTTTGGTGCGCCGGATAGCTGACCTTCCTTCTGTACAGATAAAAGGTCTTATGACAGTGGCTCCTTATGTGGAAAATGGTGAAGAAAACAGATGGGTTTTTCAGCAGCTGAAGCAATTATCTGTTGACATAAAGAATGAAAACATTGATAATGTATGTATGGAAATTTTATCAATGGGCATGACCG
>CAZOSU010000110.1:0-8078 GCA_964582515.1 uncultured Acetatifactor sp.
CTTCACCGAGAACGCTCCAAAATCCCGTGCCGCCTCCACCAGCCGATAAGCCAGCTTCTCTGCGCTGGAATACACTGCCAGCACCATAAAGGGAAACAGGCCATACACCATTCCCACCACCACTGCCGGATAGGTATAAAGGAGCTTTAAGGGCGAATCCGTAAGTCCCATTCCCATCAGCACCTTATCCAAAATACCATTGCTGCGAAATACAATAATCCATCCATACAGACGAATCAGCGCACTTGTCCAGAAGGGTATCATGATAAGAAGCATCATCCGCTTTTTCCACTTCTCACTCATCCGCGCCATGAAATACCCATAAGGATAGCCTAAAAGCACAATAATCGCCGTGGATAAAAAGGCCAGCTTAAAGGAATCCACAAAGGTCCCCAGATACAAGGGGTCCAATATCTTCTCATAATTTGCCAAAGTAAAGGTGAAATCCACGCCCCACACCTTTGCTCTGGACATAAAGCTGAGGAGGAACATGTAAAGAAAGGGAAAGGCCACAAAAATCAGGGTAAAAACATACATGGGCATCACAAGCCAGATACATCCCTTAGTCTTCTTCATAGCTTCCTCCCTTCTGCTCCTTTACCTCTACAGCCCCTTTCCAGCCAATCTTCATCCGCTGTCCCACCGCTGCCTCTGCGTCGATTCCATAACGGGAGGCCGTGATTTTCTGACCGTCAGAAAGCTCAAAAAGGATGCGAAGCTGTCCTCCTGCAAAGCTCTTTTCCAAAATCTCCGCTTCATGGGTACATTCCTCTTCCTCATGAAACAGCACATTCTCGCTGCGAACCGCATACAGTCTGCCGCCCTCTCTATAAATATTGGCATCGCCCACAAAGCTTGCCACATAGCTGGTCTCAGGATGATAATAAATCTCATTGGGCGTACCAATCTGCTCAAATACTCCCTGATTCATGATGGCGATTCTGTCAGACATATTAATCGCCTCTTCCTGGTCATGAGTAATATAGATAAAGGTAATTCCCAAAGACTTCTGCAATCTTTTAAGCTCCAACTGCATCTGCCTGCGCAGCTTTAAATCCAGCGCACCTAAAGGCTCGTCCAAAAGAAGCACCTTTGGCTCTAACACTGCTGCTCTGGCGATGGCAATACGCTGCCGCTGTCCGCCGGATAGCTGGTCCGGATAACGGTCCCCGAAGCCCTCCAGCTGCACTAAAGAAAGCATCTCCTCCACCTTCTGCTGAATCTCTGCCTTGGACTTTTTGCGGATTTTCAGACCATATCCAATATTCTCCGCCACCGTCATATGGGGAAACAGGGCATAATTCTGGAACACCGTGTTCACATCCCGTTTATTAGGCACTGCCCGGGTAATATCCTCACCGTCCAGTATTACTCTGCCCTCATCCCCATCCTCTAAGCCTGCAATAATACGCAGAGTGGTAGTTTTTCCGCAGCCTGATGAGCCCAGCAGGGTAATAAACTCTCCCCGGTAAATTTCTAAATTGATACCTTTCAAGACTTCCGTATCTCCGAAGGCTTTTTTAATATTTTCCAATCTTAAAATTACGTCTTTCAAAGAAAAAAATTCTCCCTTTTAAAAAATAGTGAGAGCAAATTGTAGCATATACACCCTGATTACAATTTGCCCTCACTATTATAACATTATTCTTAAGAAACGTGAATTAAAGTTTTTCGCACGGAATTCTGCTACACTACCCCAATGCAAGGAAACCCTTTTTAATGGTCCAAACAATAAATCCAGCCTCACACATACTCCATCACATGCTCCCTTGTCACATCCTTGTAACACTCATTTGCTATCACAGCCGCATACAACACATCAAAGTCACTACAGAACTGCTTCATTGAATCCACAAGTACCTTTAGGCCACTCTCGATTCCTTCCCTTAAGCCGTTCTCATGACCTGCTTTAAGCCCTTCCTCGCGGCCAATTTCTCTTTCTTCTTCTGCCCAGTCTGCCAACGCCTTACACATATTTCCTCCATCCTCCTTTACCTTGTCCCTAAGTGCCTCCAGCTCCTTGGAGTGCGCGTGCACCATCATCACATCATAGGTCTCTTCATCCAAATCCATATAGTCCGGATTATCTGCAAGCAATGCCTTCATCTTCTCCTTGCTGTCACAACATTTCATAAAATCAAAGACCAGCTTCAAATCCGTTTTAATCACTCCGGTATCCTCCAGTTCTCTGACGCACACCAGATGCATCTGATAATCGTTCACAAAATCCTTCTCCATCCTTATCCTTTCTGCCCACACGGAGCCCTAATTGTATTTTGTGAAAATCACAGGGGTTCCCTGCATCAGGCAGAATCGCCATAAGAAAAATTTTGATTCGCATGCTTGCGAACAGAATTGATTTAGACTTTCACTTCATTTTACTATAGCATATGGTAGATTATCTGTTAACTATCATCTTAGTTTTGTACACTATGCATAATCGTAAAACCGTTCTCTCAAACTCACCTTTTGAGAGAACGCTACTTCCTACATCCCTAAGCAAATTTGTTTCATCTTCTCAAACAACGCCGCATTAGGAAACCTCTCTTTCCTTCTGAACTTCTCCAAAAGCCGAAGAATACTCTCCCTATCTCCACTACTATACTCAGATATCAACCCTAAATCCCACTCCTTGGACTCAAAGTTAAAAACATTGCCATATTCTATGCGCTCTTTCTTTACATTCGCTTCCATGTACCCTAAAAACCATTCTACAGCAGCAATCTCCGTTTTTTCAAAAAATACCGAATTCATTACCGTAAAAAGCAGTGGTCACCTTATGCCGTTCCTCCTCAAGTCCCCAAATAAACAATATATACAAGAAGCGTAGGATTTGAATAACCTCATCAGAACGAATGGTATAATACTTATCTCCGATATCTGTGGAGATTACCTCTTTATCCTTTTTATAGCTCTTTTTGGATGCAATACACTTTTCATCGTCTTTTTTATTCGCTTTAATATAATTGTTTACCTTTGTCTTATCTAAATGCTCCAGATCTATCGTAAATCCGATTACAGAAAAATCAACATAATTGATATCTATGTATGCAAACCTACTACCCATTTCCTCCTGCAGCAGCTCAATATAAAAAATCTCATACAGCGCAACGGCCTTTTCACATAGGAATTATCCCAAAGAAAGCTAAAGGGACCGTATGTGGTGTCTCTTGTTCCCTCTGCATTGTCCAAAATTCTCATCAACGCATTAAAAAAAGTGCTTCCTGCATCTTTCATATAGTCTATTTCCTCTCTTTTTGTCTATTCCTGCGACCTTCTTTTCATTTTTTACTTGCAGTTGCGTGCCTAAGTGCTATAATAGTCTCATGCAGATATGGTTCATCGGTAGAACGCTGGCTTCCCAAGCCGGAGAGGCGGGTTCGACTCCCGTTATCTGCTTTTTTATTGTTCAAATCTCTTACTACTCCGGAAGTCTGACAATCTCTTCCATCAGACCATGGTATTTTTCATCCACTGTCCTATCCATATGCCAGTGGCCAAAATACCACCCTGAAAAGCTGGTTCATAACAGTTATTGTCTTCATATAGCCCCCATCTCCCATGTTTTAATATATCTTTATTATAATGCTTTCCCCTTGAGTTTCACCCCCCTACGGTTCGGATTTTGTAACATACTTTGTCTTTCCCCCTCCAGTCCATTGCTCCACGCATAGGGTCTGATTTCTCCCCATCCCGGGAAATAACGAAAATCCAGCTCCCGCTCCTTTACAAATACAGCTTTCTCTGCTACCATGTAAAATCATAGGTGTTTCTCATTCTATTATCATATTACACCAAATGCTCCATTCCAAAACCACCTTCCCGTCGGATTCTTAAAATAAAAAGACCCCAGCCGATTCACTCATGCCGAAGTCTCTTCACACTTTTCCTTATTCACTTAAATATTAATCTCACCCTCAAACACCGTCACCGCAGGTCCTGTCATATACACCAAATTCGCTTCTCTGTCCCACTCGATAAAAATCTTACCGCCCAGAACTTCCACTTCCACCTTATTATCCGTGTACCCATTCAACACACAAGCTACTGCGGTAGCACAGCATCCGGTTCCGCAGGCCAGAGTCTCACCGGTTCCACGCTCCCACACGCGCATCTTCACATGGCCTCTGTCCACAATCTGCACAAACTCTGTATTAGTTCTGCGTGGGAACATTCCGTGATGCTCGAAATCCGGTCCGATTTTTTCAAGATTCATAGCCATCACATCATCCACAAAAATAATCGCATGAGGATTTCCCATGGACACGCAGGTCATATGATATTCTTCTCCCTGCACGGTGATGGGAAGATTGATTGCACGCTCACCCACGGCAATCACAGGAATCTCGGAAGGTGTGAGAATGGGCGCACCCATATTGACCTTTACCATGGATACCTTGCCGTCCTCACCAACGGTCAAATCCAGATACTTCACATGTCCACCGCTGATAATGGGTAAATCCTTAGTCTTTGTGGTCATACCATAATCATACACAAATTTTGCCACACAGCGGATACCGTTACCACACATTTCTGAGCGAGTACCGTCTGCGTTGAACATCTCCATTTCAAAATCCGCCTTATCGCTGGGATTGATAAAGATAACACCATCCCCGCCGATACCAAAGTGTCTGTCGCTTAAAAAGCGTACCACCTCCGGCTTTTTGTCCTGTTCTAGCTTTTCTGTGAAACCGTTCACATATACATAATCGTTTCCGCAACCCTGCATTTTTGTAAATTTCATAACCTGTCTCCTCTTCCACTATTGTAAACCCAGCGTCAATACCATCTTGGCTACCTCCACCAGTCCTGTTCCACTGTTCATGCTGCATTTTTGCAGATAGGCATGAGCCTCTGCCTCCGACATTCCCTTATTTTCCTGCAAGAATTCCTTTGCCTTGCGAAGCACCTCTTCGTCAGCGGCTGCACGCACCTTACTGCGCTGCCTGCGCTTCCTCCTTCGCCACTCCACCTGCTCTGTCATAGCTCTAAGTGCCTCAAGCAAAGCATGAATCTTTAGGGGCATGGACAAACAGGTAATACCGTTTTCATCATATTCCCCCACTCTGCCTGCCGGTGCAAGCAGAAGCATAAGTGCATCCTCCGGCAAATATTCCCACAGCTCCTGATACATCATATCCGGCAGCTTATAACCACATACCACAATGGGGTCCGGTACATCCTCAATCTGCTGCAAAAGCTGACTGCCACTCATACTTACCCCCGCCACCAAAAAGCCGTTCTTCGTGAGTATCTGGCGGATACTCCGCCCCTCCTCCTGCTTCGGGAAAACTACATAAATATTAGTCACTTAATTGTCCTCCTAATATTTGTATAAGTACTCGTCCACTTCCCAGGCAGTGACCACCTTCCGGTACCTGCTCCATTCTTCTCTTTTTGTAGCTATATATTTCTCAAATAAATATTCTCCCACAATACCTTCTGTGAAGAATTCCCTATCCTGCTCCATGCACTCCACTGCCTCATTTAACGACTCCGGCATTGTGTCCTGCACACTTTCTGCGGGCAATATTTTCTGCGCCATTCCCCAGAGACCGGCCTGTAGACACACCCCAAGGGTAAGGTAGGGATTGGCCGCCGGGTCCGGACTACGCAGCTCGATAGCGATTTCTCCCTCAAAATCCTTATATACACAAACTGCCCTTTGCTTATCCCGCATTCCCCAGCCGATATTTCTGGGTACCACACCACCGGGAGCCAGTCGCTTATAGGAATTCACCAGCGGATTGGTGATGGCAGACATACCTTTTACGTACTTCAAAAGTCCGCCGATAAAATAATATGCTTCTCTGGAAAGTCCCTTTTCATCATTTTTATCTGTGAAAATATTCTTCCCATCCTTTTTCAAAACCATGCGGATATGCATGCCGGAACCGTTCTCATCCTCCTTAGGCTTGGGCATAAAGGTTGCATGTAAGCCATGACGCTTTGCAATGGTTTTCACCGCCAGACGGAAGGTCAGAATATTATCTGCCGTAGCCAGTACTTCATCGCTTTTAAATTTAATCTCATGCTGTGCCCTTGCTGCCTCGTGGTGGGAGGATTCAATTTCAAAGCCCATATCCTCTAAGGTCAACACCATATCACGCCTTGCATTTTCACCAAAATCCAAGGGGCTGCAATCAAAATATCCCGCCTGCTCATGGGTAATGGTTGTAGGCAGGGCATTATCATCGGTGTGGAATAAGAAAAATTCTGATTCCTGCCCTACCTCAAAGGTATATCCCAGTTCTCCTGCCTTCTCAATCGCCTTTTTCAGCACCACTCTGGAATCTCCCGCAAAGGGTGTACCATCCGGATGACATACATCGCAAATCATACGGGCCACCTTTCCCTGCTGGGGTCTCCAGGGGAAAATCGCCAGCGTAGCAGGGTCAGGAACCAACAAAAGCTCCCCCTCTTCACAATCCTCAAATCCTACAATTGCTGAGGAATCAAAGGTGCATCTATTATTCAATGCTTTTTCCAGCTGACTGGAGGTAATGGCAATATTTTTCAAATTGCCCAGAATATCCGTAAACTGCAGACGGATAAACTCTACATCCTCTTCTTCCACCAGCCGCATTACATCTTCCTTGGAATAATTCTCTCTCATATACGCAGTCTCTCCTTACTATCAGGCAAATTCACTCTAATAGTCTAACCCAGGAAAGAATAAAGCACAAGATTTTTATTCTATTCTTTACTATTCCTGCATAGAATGAGAATAAGAAATAGAAAAGGTGGGAAAGTATGAGTTCAAAAACAAAAATTGTGGTATTACATATGAAGGAGCTGGTGTTTACGCTGATTGCTGCCGCTCTGGGTATCTTATTGATTTGTTTTCTTCTGTTTTTGGTTTCCTCGGATTCCGCCGCTGATGCGGATACCGGTACATCGAAGCCGGAAACTGATACTCCCGTTACAGAAAGTGTATCCTCCACTAACGCTTATATTCCGGGACTTTATACCACAGAACTGGTGTTAAATGACCGTTCCGTAAATATCGAGGTAACCCTTTCCGAAAATGAAATCACCGCCATAGAATTAACCGGGCTGGACGAAGATATCGCTACCATGTATCCCCTTCTTGAGCCTACCTTTGCTTCTATCAAAGAACAAGTGTTACAAACACAGTCTCCGGAAGATATATCTTATGAGCCGACCAGTAAATACACCTCCTTGGTGATTCTGGAATCCATAAAGAACTCCATTGAAAAAGCACAGCCTTAGCGCTGTGCTTTTCCATATAATGCCTTTAATTCTTCCACACTAAATACATAATGCTTACTGCAGAAATGACAATTTACCTCGATTTCCTTATCATCGTCAATCATTTCCTTCAGCTCTTTCTTCCCTACGGCAATTAATGCTTTCTCCACTCTTTCCTTACTGCAATCGCATACAAACTGTGTATCCATGGTATCTGTAAGCTCTACATCAAAGCCCTCTAATACGATTTGCAGCATCTGCTCCGGAGTATTTCCCGCATCCAGCATACTGGTAACGGAGGCAACCTTTGTCAGATTTTCTTCCAGCTTTGCAATCACACTCTCCTCTGCAAAGGGCATCAGCTGAATGATAAAGCCGCCCGCCTGCTTTACGGTATTGTCCTTCTCCATCAGAACGCCTAAGCCTACGGAGGAGGGTACCTGCTCCGAGGTCACAAAATAATAGGTCAAATCATCACCGATTTCTCCGGTCTGGAGCACGGTCTGTCCCACATAGGGCTCCTTCATACCCAGGTCCTTGATAACATTCATAAAGCCGATACCAATCACACCGCCTACGTCCAGCTTTCCTTTGGCATTGGGTGGCAGCATGGCATCGGGTACATTGGCATAGCCCTTCACATTACCCTTGGAATCCGCGGTAACGGTAAGTCCCTGCACCGGGCCGCTTCCGTGAATCTGGAGAGTAAGGACGTCCTTCTCCCCCTTCATCATGCTTCCCATCATGCTGCCCGCAGTAAGAAGTCTGCCAAGTGCAGCAGTTACTACGGGGCTGGTATTATGGGCGCTTCTGGCAGCTTCTACCAAAGCCTTGGTTGTACAGGCAAATGCCCTAATCTGGGCATT
>CAZOSU010000111.1:0-8057 GCA_964582515.1 uncultured Acetatifactor sp.
ATGCGCAGCCAAGCTCCATGCTCACCACAAACCTGTGATACAACAAACAACCCCAAGGAGGTATTTGAAAATGCAGATGACATTAAGATGGTACGGCAGCAAGTACGACACCGTTACTTTAAAGCAGATTAGACAGATTCCGGGCGTAACCGGCGTAATCTCTACCTTGTACGGTACCAAACCGGGTGAAGTATGGGAAATGGAAGATATTTTGGCACTGAAGAAGGAAATCGAGGATGCAGGTCTTGAGCTTGCAGGTATCGAGAGTGTAAATATTCACGATGCCATCAAGGTTGGCACTCCCGACCGCGATATGTATATTGACAATTATATTACTACCTTAGAGAGACTTGGACAGGCTGGCATCCACATGGTATGCTACAATTTCATGCCTGTATTTGACTGGACCAGAACCGAGCTTGCCCGCATGCGTCCGGACGGCTCTACCGTATTAGCATACACCCAGGAAGCGGTGGATGCCATCGACCCAGAGAAGATGTTTGAATCCATTGCAGGCGACATGAACGGTACCGTGATGCCGGGCTGGGAGCCGGAGCGTATGGCTCGCGTAAAGGAATTATTTGAGATGTACAAGGATGTGACCGATGAGAAGCTCTTTGAGAACTTAAAGTACTTCCTTGAGAGAATCATGCCTACCTGCGATAAGTATGATATCAATATGGCAATTCATCCGGACGACCCGGCCTGGAGCGTATTCGGACTTCCCCGTATCATCATCAACAAGGAAAACATTCTCCGCATGATGAAGATGGTGGACAATGTGCACAACGGTGTCACCTTCTGCTCCGGCTCCTATGGTACTAACTTAGAGAACGACTTACCGGATATGATTCGTTCCTTAAAGGGCAGAATTCACTTTGCACATGTTCGTAACTTAAAGTTCAACTCTCCTACCGACTTCGAAGAGGCTGCACACTTATCCAGCGACGGAACCTTCGATATGTATGAGATTATGTTAGCACTTTATGAAATCGGCTTTACCGGTCCTATCCGCCCTGACCACGGACGTATGATTTGGGATGAGGTGGCTATGCCGGGCTACGGCTTATACGACAGAGCTCTTGGCGCCTGCTACTTAAATGGTCTCTGGGAAGCTATTGAGAAGACACATTAATGGAGGATGTTTTAAATGGAATTAACATTAAAAGGACTTTTAGAAAACCGCGCACAGTTTGAAGCAGCCGGATACAAGCTTCCCTCCTTTGCTATCGAGAAGGTAACTGAGGAAACCAAGAAGAATCCCACCTGGATTCACTTCGGTGCAGGCAACATCTTCCGTGCCTTTCAGGCAAATGTATGCCAGAGCTTATTAAATGACGGTACCCTTTCCACCGGTATCATTGCCGCAGAGGGCTTCGACTACGAAATCATCGAGAAGATGTACCGCCCTCATGACAATCTGGGTATCTTAGCTACTTTAAAAGCGGACAACACCGTAGAAAAGACCATCGTTGCCAGCGTAGTAGAATCCGTGATTTTAGACAGTGACAACGATGTAGAATACAATCGTTTAAAAGAAATTTTCCGTGCTCCTTCCCTCCAGATGGCAAGCTTTACCATTACGGAGAAGGGCTACGCCATCTTGGATGGCAAGGGTGAAACTCCCGCTCCTATCGCCGCTGACTACGCAAATGGTCCTGCAAAGCCGGTGAGCTATTTAGGTAAGGTTGTTTCCTTACTTTACACCCGATTCGAAGCAGGGAAGCTTCCTATCGCCATGGTAAGCATGGACAACTGCTCCCACAATGGAGATAAGCTGGCCGCTGCCGTATTTGCTTACGCAGATAAGTGGGTGGAGAACGGACTGGTTTCCGAAGACTTCGCAGCATATGTGAAAAATCCCCAGCTGGTTTCCTTCCCTTGGAGTATGATTGACAAGATTACCCCCAGACCGGACAAGGTTGTGGAAGAGATGCTTGAAAAAGACGGTATCGATGGCTTAGATGCTGTCATCACCAGCAAGAACACCTATGTGGCACCTTTCGTAAATGCAGAGGAATGTGAGTACCTTGTCATCGAGGACCACTTCCCTAACGGTCATCCTGCACTGGAAAAGGGCGGCATCATTTTCACCGATAGAGAGACCGTGGATAAGGTGGAGAAGATGAAGGTTTGTACCTGTTTAAATCCACTTCACACCACCTTAGCAGTATACGGCTGCATCCTTGGCTATCAACTGATTAGCGAGGAAATGAAGAATCCTTCCCTAAAGAGACTGGTGGAAATCATCGGCTACGAGGAAGGCCTTCCGGTAGTAGTAAATCCGGGCATCATCGACCCGAAGCAGTTTATCGACGAAGTAACCACCAAGCGTATCCCTAATCCATTCATGCCGGATACCCCACAGCGTATCGCCACTGATACAAGCCAGAAGCTGGCCATCCGCTTTGGCGAAACCATCAAGGCTTATATGGCCAGTCCGGAGCTGGATGAGAAGAATCTGAAGATGATTCCTTTGGTATTTGCAGGTTGGCTACGTTACCTCATGGCTATCGATGATAAGGGAAATGCCTTTGAACTGAGCAGCGACCCGCTTCTTAGTGTGGTGACTCCTTATGTGGAAGGGTATGAATTGTCCGATAAGCCTAAGGATTTAGAAACGCTGGATGCGTTACTTTCCAGAAAAGATATCTTTGGTGTAGACCTTATCGAAATCGGCATGGCTGAGCTGGTGAAGCAATATTTTGCAGAGCTTAGTAGCGGAGCAGGTGCTGTTGAGGCTACCCTTGAGAAATATGTGAAGTAGATAAATGCTGCACCATAAAAGGAGCTGGCTCTACTCATCTATGATGAGCAAAGCAGCTCCTTTCCTTATGCATATCTGTAAGCCCCATATCCGCTGACACCCGCCGACATACTATGATGTCTGCAACAGCCTCTGACTATGATTTTCTACTACCAACTTCAAAACCTCTATATCCTGCTTCATCCCCTCGTGCTCTGCCACACTCTTTAAATACCTTTCTGAGGTGGCGAGATAACAGGACTCTATCGTTCGTAGCCTTGGAACAATATCGTATTCCACCGCCCGCTCTAGGCAGATTAAGCGGTCGTTGATTGGCTCCACCACATGCTCCACATGAGTTAAGCGGTCATCTATCGACTCCACCACCTTCTCCAGATGAGTTAAGCGGTCGTTGATCGGCTCCACCACATGCTCCACATGAGTTAAGCGGTCATCTATCGACTCCACCACCTTCTCCAGATGAGTTAAGCGGTCGTTGATCGGCTCCAGTTTCTTGTCCAGCTTCTCATCCAACTTCTCATCAAGCAAATCACTTAATGCACTTAAAAAATCTTTTTCTGACATCCATTCACCTCCTCATATCGTAACTAACCCCTTTACATTTTATCTAGCTACAGTTTAGCACGTATACAACTCTCAAGTAAAGTATTTTTTATTTATTATTGTACTTTGTATAGAAAACATGCCGGAAACGGCCAGAAATGGGGAATCCCAACTTTTACAGATACTATCGTTAGTTTATATCACAAGACGCAGTTTGTCAACACTTGGATTGCAACAACCACAGCACTTCTGGGGAAGTAATATCTTAAAACCATTATACATATGCTTTATTTCATCACCTATGTATTTTACAAATAGTTCTTGCATCGTGATATGATAGTTCTCCTACTTACACCGTTGTATCTTAGGATAGACTTAATAAGAAACGGTTATTTTAAGCAAAAGAGTATAACGTAAAGCATGAAATGCCACGATGCCACCTCGCGGTAACATCGTAGCATTTTGTTATAGCTGTTTTTTACAGCCCCTTTCTCTTAATATACAACTTCCTCAATCAAGTTTCCTTCTCCGTCGTATACCTTATAACCTATTCGCCTTCCCGTATCATCATCAAGCTCATACACTTTATCCTTAAGGATAGCATCCGTACTGTCATACGTAGTCTCTCTTATCCCATAACCTTCTAGTACTTTAGTTCCATCCGAAACGGTACTAACATACACTTCAATCTTACCTACACATCTTCTCTTTTTCTGCTATATAGGGTAACACCTGCTCCTCCGGCTATCACTATAAGGCAAATCCAGAATCCCATGTTACTCTGGGTTCCGGTTTTAGGAGATATGGCAAGAGTTTCCTCTACCATCGGCGTCGGTGCTATTGTTGGAACCACCGCTGGCGGTGCAACAGTTTTCTCTACAATAGTAACCGCTGTATTTGCAACCTTACCATCACTATAATATACATCAATCGTATGAGTTCCCTTTGAAAGGGTTTCTAAATATGCTGCCGTAAAGGTAATCACAGTACTTCCCTTTGAAACAGTATAATGTACAGGATCTACTACTTCACCGTCCACCTTCACCATTTCAAACAACTCAAATTCACCGTCTATCTTAATCGTTACATCCTTACCCGACTCCAGTTCAAACTTGGATGCATCGCCCTCAACTACCTGATAGAATTTCTGATAATCACATAAGTTACAGAAAGCGTCTTCCATGTTATCATACTCATGCTCGCCTTCTACTACAATTTTTCCACATTTACAAGTCTTAACATGCTTCTCTGCATCAGAAGTCCATGCACAATCCGCATCCATATGCTTATCCGGATTAATTGCAGCTGTAATATCTGCAATTTCTACTTGACATTCGCTGTCACCATAGTATTTTCCTGCGCACTTAGAGCTTGCACATGTCCAGTACTCTACCCTTCCTTCCTTCTGACAGCTAGCCTCAACGCCTGCAACATACACTATGCCAACATGTACGTGGTCAAGCTTCGGGATTTCTGTATTTTCATTTCCAGTCTTGCCACAAGAACATTCCTCGTGATATAAACCGGTTTCATCTTCTGAAGCTTCCTTATCAACCACCTTTTTAAATGTATGTGCCTCTACTTCAAGCTTCTCTGCACACGCTGTACATTCTTTCCAATGGTTCTCCTCATCAGCAACCCACTTTGTATCCACTGTATGACCGACGGCAGAAGCCACTGTACTTGCTAATTCTGTAACTCCATTTTCATCGGAATATACCTTATTACACTTTGTACATGTATAGTATTCTACATTTCCATCCTTTACACAAGTAGGTGCCACAGCCGCAGTTTTTTCCATTTTGTGAGTATGATCTAATTTATTAATTACCTCACCTGTTGCCAGCTTCACACCGCAATCCTTGCAATAGGTATCACCACTATAGCCTTCTGCTTCCTCGGTTGCCGCTACAGCATTTTTAATTTCAGTATTTACATGATTACCGGTTGCCTTAGTCACAACATCTGTTACAACAGCAGTACCAGCCTCATCAGAATATTTTTGATTGCATTTATCACAGGTATAATATTCGATATTACCATCATTTCCACAGGTTGCAGCTACTGCTGCGGTTTTGGTCATACTATGATTACATGTTACTGTGATAGCACAAGTTGCAGTTTTTCCGCCATCCACAGTAGTAACGGTGATTACAGCGGTACCTTCCTTTACAGCTGTTACGGTTCCGTTTGTAACAGTTGCAACAGCAGTATTGCTGCTTGACCATGTTACACCATTATTATCAGCATCACTTGGTGTTACGGTAGCTGCCAACGTTGCCGCCTCACCATCCTTTAAGGTAATAGCCGACTTATCCAGACTAACACCTGTAACCGGCACAGGAGTCTTCATTACAGTCACTTTCGCAGGAATAATGTTTGTGGTATGTGCATCGTAATTGATATTATCATAGATTTCCATCATTTCAATTGACACATTCTTCTGCTCATAAGCACTCTCATCATCTACGGTACATGCAAATGATACCAATACTAAATCAGAGGTTCCGGAATATCCGGTAAGCTGCGCACTATACCCCCATCTGTAGCTGTTCGTTGCAGAAGGAGCCATGATATTACCATCAGAATCAAGTGTAGCAGCCAAACCATCCGGTAATGAAATGGAATCATTTACAATCGTCATTCCATCAGGAATAATCAACTTAAACTGCAATACACCCAGGCTCTGCACTGCGCCGATGGATACGGTAAAATTAACAGTATCTCCTCGCTCCGCAGTACTTTTGTCTGCCGCAACTGTAAATGTAACATTCTCAGATGCAGCATCTGCTGTAAGTGGAAGCGCTAAGGCCACCATTAATACAGCCAGAAAAATTGCTAATGCTTTTTTCATAACGTCTTTCCTTTCGCTTTATAATCCTGGGCAACCCCTGTTGCCCTATGGTTACATTTGTACTACCAGAGCAATGTCTTTTCTTCAATGTGGTCAAAAATCTTTTTCTTATCCAGGAAGGAAATTTTTCCATCATCATTCACATCGCCCACTTCTAATAAATACTCATCCCACGTTGCAAGCCCCTGTAAATGATCAAAATATTTCTTTTTATCCAGAAATGAGAGCTTACCATCACCACTGACATCACCCAATAAACGAAGCTCCGCATCTACTGAAACAGCTTCACCTGCCACGGCTATACTGTAATCTCTTGTCACATGATTCCGCTTACTGATTCTTACGGTATAGCTTCCCTCTGCAACATTTTCAAAGGAATATTCTGTGCTCAATCCGCTTACTGTTGTGGCAGATACTTGATTGCCGGAACCATCTAAAAGAACAATGCTTGTCAGCTCTGCTTCATCACCATAGCATTTTAGTGTACCGCCTAATGTATATCCCTTTGCAGCTTCTGCAATGGTAACCGTACATACTGCTTTCTTTCCGTTGGTTGTGGTTACTACGATTTCAGCTTCACCTGCCCCAACCGCTGTCACTTCACCAGTGGTGCTCACTGTCGCAACCGTTTCATCCGTACTACTCCATGTCACAGTCTGGTCCGTAGCATTCAACGGCAATACCTTAGCAACCAGTGCTTCGCTCTCTCCAATTGTCAGGGACAGCGAGCTTGTTTCTAACTCAATTCCAGTTGTCAGAACTGTACCGGAAGGATATACCTTAACAACACATTCCGCCTCTGCATCACCAAACACATTTTTCACAGTAAGCGTCGCTTCTCCAACAGCATTCGTCGAAATACTTAGGGAACGTCCATCGTAGGTGAATATATGTCCATCCGCAATTCCCCCATTGGTACTCTCTACATAAAGGAAAGCCTCATCCTCTGAAGCAGTAATCATATTGGCAGATGTATAATCGTAGGTTGTGTTCTCACCATAATTCTGCACCAATTCCACATAATCCGTACCCAGGGTAATCTCTTCAATATCCGTAATCTGATAGTAATAATCATAGAATCCATTCACCGAAGTGACGCACATGATCCCATTATGTATTACCTCTGACCAATCCGTGATTTCCTCATAGCCTGCATTGTAGAAGGCGCTGGTCGCATTCGGAGTGCCAATCATGATTTCGACGACGTCGTCATCATCCATCAGACCAGTATCGATGGCGATTTCATACGCCTGATCGAAATATTCACGCGCCATTTCCAGATTGTAACCCGTAATGGAATCGATCGCATCGTCCGCCGTTGCGTAGAGTTTGCCTTCGCCAATTTCGTCAGCCAGCCCCCAGAAGTCCACAATAACCTGTTTGGCTACGTCGGTGGTGCGATAGAAGAGACCTTCTTCGGGATCTGCGACGATCTGTCCGCCGTACAGCGCAAAGGCGGGAGCGTTCGTTGGATCGCAGGCCAGACAGAACTCAGAGCGATTCAGGCCGAGTGACATGGCCATGCGGAATTCCTTGACAGTAATAATGGTCTTATTGATGTTCTCGCCCGCCGCTTCCTGAGCGGTCTTCAGCGCAGCCTTATCCGGATTGAATACCATGGCGAATACGGAATCGCCTTCGTCATAATAGGTATAGTCAGATGTGGCGTAATCGGCAATATGATCCTTATCCAGGCCGACGACGTCAAGCTGGCCATTCAGGAACATCTCGACGCGCGTGGAAGGCTCCTGCACGTAATTGACGACAAGTTTCGTCGTCTGATAAAGGTCTTCGTTCTCTTCGAGCGCATAACCGAACCAGTACTCGTTCTTGACCAACTCGTATACCTTATCAGACTGGAAATTCTCCAGCTTGTATGGGCCCCAGGAAATC
>CAZOSU010000112.1:0-8010 GCA_964582515.1 uncultured Acetatifactor sp.
ACCATGGACCGTTCATATCCGTATTGCCACCATACCAGCCGAAATAATGATTGTAAGAAACCGTATCCGGAATCTGCACATAGGGGTCTGAGATGGGTGATGCGGTAAAACACGCCATGGTAGTAAACCGGGTCTTATCCATCTGGTGGCACAAATCGTTGAGCATATGATGGTTCTTTAGAGTTGCTTCGTCTGCGTTTCCACCTATGGCAATCTCATTACTCAGCCCCCAGCAAACAATGGAGGGATGATTGTAATTCTGGGTAATCAGCTCCTTCATCTGGGAAATGGTATTCTCCACACCCTCCGGTAAATGTCTGGAAATGTAAGGAATCTCCGCCCAGACAACCATGCCCCTTTCGTCACAGAGGTCATAAAAATACTGGTCATGCTGATAATGGGCCAGTCGGATGGTAGTCGCCCCCAGCTCACAAATAAGGTCCATATCCTCTCTGTGATGCTCCGGCAGAAGGGCGTTGCCTATACCCCATCTGTCCTGATGGCGTGACACACCTCTTAAGGGGTATTCCTCTCCATTTAGGATAAACCCCTTCTCCGGGTCAACCCGAAAGCTTCTAAAGCCAATACGGGTTTGCACCTCATCCAGCACCCTTCCCTCTTCTATGAGCCGGGCTGCCACCGTATACAGATATGGATTTCTACGTCCATGCCAGCGCTGAATGCTATTTAATCTTATTGTGGTTTTTGCCGACGATACCGGCACTGTTTTTCCGCTTATGACACAATTGTCACCATCTAATATCTTATATTGAATGGTCTGAGATGGTAACGCTCCCTGTACGCAGGCATCAAATTCCACACTTTTGGCTTCTGCGTCCGGCGTAACCTTCAGCCCGCCGGTACCGTATGTTTCCAAGTCAAAATGTGAAGCATTTACACATATGACATTTGTGTCACGATATAATCCACCATAAAAGGTAAAGTCGGCAAACTGTGGATACACCTGTTCATTGGCAGAATTATCCACATCAAGTACCAGTAAATTATCCTCCTTAAGATCCTTTAGCTCTACTCTCCATGTAGAATATCCACCGTCATGATGCGCCACCTTTTGCCCATTGAAATACACATCTGCACTGGAATTGGCACCCTTTATCTCCAAAAAATACTTATCCGCCATAGGAAGGTCTGTCTTTTTCAGTGTCCTTGCATAGATGCCATGTCCCCTAAAATAGTCTCCGCCACCATCCTGTCCATCCACAGCATTCCATGTATGCGGGAGCTTTAACTGCTCCCAGCTCTCCGGTAATGTGGCAGGAACCTCCTCGGTCTTACAAAATTTCCAGCCCTGATTTATATTTACTATCTGCCTCATGTTTCCTCCCTTAAAACGAGCGCTTTCCCTACTCAGTAGTCGCGATACTTCCGAATATCCATACAAGCACGATTAACCGACTCATTTATGCACAAAATAAGGGTGTGCCAAAGCACACCCCACTGCATATTGCCTATTCTTCTACGGTCTGCGCATCTACAACATTCTTCTTTACAGATTCGATACCGTTCATGCAGCTATCCATCTGCTTGTAGCCCTCGCTGACAGCGATAATCTGACCATTTGTCGCGGTAAGGCGGAAACGATATTCACCTGCCTTATCCTGATATACCTCAAACTTAGGATTCTTAACGGTTTCATAGCCTTCCTGTGTCTGATCCTCAATGCCTGCAACAGGTGCATTCTTGGTCACGCTTGCAATACCCTTTAAGCAAGCATCCTTGGAAGAATATACTTCGCTGGTTGCAATCACCTGTCCGTTAGTTGCCTTTAAATCGAATTTGATACCTGTATTAGTTTCCCTAACTACAAACTTTCCCATTTCTATGTAACCTCCTTCACTAGACTAAAGTCCTATAAGTTATTATAAAACAGCCGACACTTTTCGTCAACGAATTATAGCTCTGTTAGCTCATATTCTCTGCTTCCCTAACCGTTTTCTGCCGCTGCCTCGATAGTGCGGACTCTGTGGACCGCCACCTTTTTCGGAGTGATTTCTTTTAAAAAAATACCTCCGCATACTGTGAGAAAAACGCTGTAAAGCCGCCATTTCCAAGGCTTTACAGCGTTTCTAAATTATTCTTGTCTATATGGAGACATCCACTACAAGCCTGCTACAATATCTGCTGCTGAAGGACTGGCGGAACCGGTTACCTCAGATTTTATTGATACATCCGTTACAATCCAGCCTGCTCCCTGCAGCATCAGGCCATCTGCCGCAATCTTTGCAAAGTCCTCTGTCAGCTCAAATCCCAGCTCGGTAGGTGTGCTTACCGTTGCCACACCCAGACCATCCACGATGGCTGTGTAATTATTGATGGTTGCAAGCTTAAACTGAGTATAGCCTGTAGACTGGTTGGAAACATAGGTTACCATGAGAGTCTCACTTCCGTCAAACTTAAGACCTGCGAATTTATCCGCTGCAAGCTCTAAATTCTTACTCCAGTCATCTGCTGCCGCGAACTCTCCGCTCCAAATGGAGACAGAGGTAGTAGGTACCACCTTCTCCACAGTAATCTTAGAGATAATCCAGCCTGCTCCCTGGAACATCAGACCATCTGCTGCAATCTTCGCATAATCCTCCGTCAATACAAACTCCAGATCGGAAGGTGTACTTACCATTGCCGCACCCAGACCATCCACGATGGCTGTGTAGTTATTGATGGTCGCAAGCTTAAACTGGGTATAGCCTGTACTTGCAATGGAAACATAAGTTACCACCAGCTTCTCAGTTCCATCAAACTTAAGTCCTGCAAACTCATCGGCTGTAAGCTCTAAATTCTTACCCCAGTCATCCGCTGCCGCAAATTCTCCTTCGAAAATCACGTTTGTAGCAGCATCGGGTGTCTCCGTATCCGTAGAATCATCCTCTTTCACAATTGCTACTTCCGTCACAATCCAGTTCGCGCCCTGAAGCATAAGACCATCTGCTGCAATCTTTGCAAAATCCTCTGTTAATTCAATCTCCTGCTTGGTAGGAGCCGTTGCTACATTTACATTCAAACCGTCTACAAGTGCTGTATAATTATTGATAGTTGCCAGCTTAAACTGTGCGTAGGTTGCTCCCTCGGGAGAAACATAGGTAATTACCAGCTTTTCACTTCCGTCAAACGCAAGACCTGCGAATTTATCTGCGGAAAGCTCCAGATTCTTTGCCCACTCACCGGAAGCAAAGCCTTCCTCGCTTTGGAAAATCACCTTAGAACCATCATCCGGTGTCTCTGCACCCACAAGATTAACCTTCCAGCTAATGGTATGCTGCTTGCCATCGTTAGCGCCCTGCGCCAGCTTAATCTCGCCTGCATTTAAATCCATATCTGTAATGGTATGTCCTGTCAGCTTATCCGTCCACTTATACGAACCATCCGCGCTCACATAGCCTACCGCAAACACTGCATCACTGCTAAAGCCGATTGATTCAATATCCTCTGCCGCTGTTTCTCCTACAATGCGGCTAACCTCTACTACCTGCTCTACCCACCAGCTATCATTTGCCGTAGCCGTATAGGTTACACTGTTTTCTCCCCAAATCGGCTCTGTTGTGGTATCAGACTCTCCACCGGTATTTCCGCCGCCACCGACATTTCCACCGTCTCCGGCATTTCCACCGTCTCCGGAGCTTCCGCCATCATCGGTGTTTCCGCCATCGTCGGTGTTTCCGCCGTCTTCGGTTCCTTCATCATCTCCTTCTCCGCCATCCTCGGTGCCGTCGTCAGCTCCCTTAGATACGATAGAAACGGAAATAGACTTAATTGCTACCTTACCTTCAATCCACCAAAGCTGTAATTCTGCATCACTCTCAGCCGCATCCGAAACAGTAAGGGACCATGTAGCTGCTCCTCCCGTACACTCCTTCGTGCCGGCCTGCTTCCAAACTCCGTTCTGGTTACTCATACCAATCGTACCATTAAAATACTTATCAGAGAATAAGCTGGCGGTAATCTTGATGGTATCTCCAGCCTCAAAATCACTACAATAGCTCTTAGGATTAATCTTAATATTCTGTGGCGTGGTAACAATCTGTAATGCACCGTCAAAGCCAGCGGACGCTGAACCCTTACCTGTCACGGAAACATTGATGGACTTAATTCCTACTGCGCTGCCGCCCACATACCAGATACCAAGCTGTACGGTATCTCCTGTAGCTGCTGCACTGAAATTCCATGTGACAGTACCTGCATTATCTGTAGAGTAATCGGACTGCTGCCATGCATAGTTACTTCCCACTGCAGTACCGATACTACCATTAAAGCCTCCGTCACCTTCTAAAACAACAGAAACGGAAATGGTATCACCTGCCACATAATCAGGGCATGCTGCTGCGATATTAATATCATATGTACCGGATGCGGTGAACTTCTTAATATAAGAGCCTGTCAGTCCGGCTGATGTAGAGCCTGTACCTGCTGAAGCGGAGCCCTTCTCTGTAATAGACGCAGAGATGGACTTAATTCCTACTGCACTACCGTCAATGCTCCAGATACCAATCTGGAAAATATCTCCGGTTGCCGGTGCACTGAACTTCCATGTGACAGTACCTGCCTCCGTCACCTCGAAATCCGTCTGCTGCCAGGTATAATCCTTACCCACAGTAGTACCAATACTTCCGGTGAATGGTCCATCACTTTCCACTACAACCGTAACAGAGATGGTGTCACCTGCTGCATAACCCGAACACAGAGATGCGATTTTCACATCATGTGTACCGATGGCTTTAAACGTTTTCACATACGTTCCGGTCAGACCTTCCACCTCTTCTTCTCCGGTAAGTGTTTCCTCTTCCCCCACCGGTTCTGCCGTAGGCTCACTCTCTGCGGAAGGCTCCGGTGTACTCTCCACCTCTTCCTTCTTTACTGCTACATCTTCCTTCGATGTCTCAGCTCCCTTCGAATCCTCCACCGGCTTCTCCGTAGTCTGGGCGTCGGCAACTAAGGACTCAGAAGACACACTGCCCGAAACAGACTTGTCGTCATCCGCATTCTTATTCCCCAAAAGATTGATGCACAGGAATGCAATGGCCACAACTAAGACCAGCCCCACTCCTCCAAAGAGGAATAATTTACTTTTACCTTTCATATGTACCCCCTTTAGCTAAATTTAGCTTTTTTTAGCTTTTCTCCCACTTAAGAACTCTTTTCTACACCACAAAATAAGCAAGGATATTTTTTGTGTACTTTAAACCAATTTCTTAAGTTTTTCTCCAGATTTTTGTCGAATCTGTGATTTTATCATACTTTGCCTTAACAAACCTGTCAAGGGGATTTTATATCTATTCTTTTACCCAATTTTAATTAATTTAAGTAAATTTAATCATTTTTGGCTAATTTTACTTAAATCAGAACAATGCCGGATATACCTCTTAACGCTGATTTATATACCCCAAACGCTATATTATGAACCTTTCATCCACACCATTTAAAAAAGGCTCATCTGTGTAAACTGTTCGCCCTCTTCATTATCCTTCACTTTGTCCACAAGCTCCAGCACAATACTCTGTCCACACTGCCCACAGTGACAATGCTCCTTACCTAAGCCCACAATATTTTTACTTCCGCAGACAGGGCAGGCTGCCCTCTCTAAATGTGTACAACGAATTATAATCTTCATACTTAATACACCTTCTCCACCGTCTCCAGACCATACATACTCTTAAAAAGCTCCAAATCCTCTTTCCCTGTCACCAGCATGACCTCCTGAAACTTCCCGGTCTTCCTATCTATAAATCCTGCCACCTGTTCTCCGGTACAGATGCTGCACTTGAGCACAGGACGCAGCTTTTCCTTGTCATAGCTTTTTGCTATACTTTTCTTCTTTCCAAACATAAGTGCTCCTTACATCCCCAGAAATCCCTTCAGGGGATTCACCCTCAGTGCTTCATCCCAGATGCCGGTTTCATTTTCCCGCAGATATTTCTCCAGTCCTTCCACCTCTTCCTTGGAAAAGCCGGTATTGGAGATAATCTTACAGGCGGGAACCACACCCTCTGCCATACGGTTATCGTCGCTAAAAAGCACACATACTCTCTTGTCATCCTGTTTTCGGATAATACCGGATATCATCACTACCATACTGCATCCTCCTTTATAAGCTCTCTAATACCCAAATCCCGGTACGGATTTGTCCGGGAAAGACCGATACCCACCACTTTTCCCTTTCGCACATGAAACTTCTCCTGCATCACCGTAAAAGCCCTCTGCAGCTCCTCCCCCGTCATCTGCTTTCCTATGGTCACATGGGGAAGCCAGGAAAAGGGTCGGTAATCCGGCCTTACTATCACCCCGGGCTCCCTTTCCAGCACCCGATACACCTCTTGTGCCAGACCATGCAGGTACTCACTATACACCGCTCCCACATAAATCACCCGCGGCAGAAAGGCTCCCACGGACACCAGCTGCACCTCTTCTCCCAAAGAAAACTCCATCTCCTCAAAGAGGCGACGGGCCGTCCCCTCATCCGGTGCCTCAAAGGCTCCCAGGGTCATATGGGGCGGCACAGCATTCTCTGTCATAAAGGTATTCCCCGTTGCATTAGCCACAGAGGTAATCCACCTTTGCAATTCTTTCCTTGTCTTCTCATCAAAATACAGGGTAATCAAATACATTTTACAAAATCAGCCCCTTCTCCATCAGCGTCCGCATGGAAAGCTTCTTCTCGCCCTCCGCAAAAAGCACGGTTACAATATCTCCCTTCTTATATTGTACCACACCGGGACCGTACTTTTTATGGGAAATCCTCTGGGTTACCCGGAGACTGTTGCAAAACTCCTCATAGTCCTCCGCCGACATATCAAAGAGCTCTTGACCGAAGGAGGACTGCTTTGCTACCGTAAATACATTCAGCTGGTTCTTACTTCGGGTAGCCCCCACATAAAACAGACGCCTTTCCTCTTCATAGGTCTTCACATCCTCTCTGGATGCATTTCGCATATCCTTTATCACCCGCTCCGGAAAGATACCATCCACCACATCCATCAGATACACTGTGTCATATTCCAGTCCCTTGCTGGAGTGAATGGTGGATAATATTAGCGGACAGGCTCTCTCATTTTCCTTTTCCCGCAAAAGCCGCTGCAGCTCTGCAAGTCTGTCCGGAAGCTGCGCCACGGTGCCCACATTTTCTCCCAGAGCCTCTAAAATATCCACCTGGTGCCCCCTTATCTTCATGCGTTCCAAATACTCTCCATACCCCATGAAATGCACAATGCGGTAAATCCCCTTATCCGCACTTTCCTTAAGCAGATTCTCCATATGGGTCTTCATCGCCTTACAGCTCTTTACCGTCTGGGGATGGAGCTTTTTGCAAAGGGGGGCTGCCGCCAACACATTGCAGCCGTACACCACACTGTTTTCACACAGCTCCTCCATGGCAGCCTTATTCAGGTATGTCCCAATTTTAAAATAAATCTTGGAAAACAGCTCTGTATCGGAAGGCTCCATGGCAAACTTAATTATATTCACAATATCCATCACCACCCGGTTGGAAAAAAAGGTATAATCCGCACTACGGATGCGATAAGAAATCCCCTTTCGCTCAAACATATCCACAAGGGGCAGTGCACTTTCATTATCCCTGTATAAAATGGCGGTCTCCGACCTGCAGTCCTCTGCCATCTTCAGCAGATAGCTGTACTGTCCTTTTCGGGATTTCACACCAATCTGGCGGACAGGCTTCCCCGACTCTCTGGACGGACGCATATTCTTTTCATACCGATGTATATTTTTCTTAATAAAGCGTCCCGCCGCTTTCACGATGCGCCCGCTGCTTCGGAAATTATCCTCCATCAAAAGCACCTTCGCGCCGGGATGCTCCCTGCCGAAGCTCATAAGTGCCTCCGGGTACGCCGCCCGAAAGCCGTAAATGCTCTGGTCTTCATCCCCCACCATAAAAAGATTTCCGCTTTTTCCCGCCAGCATGGAGATAATCACATGCTGGATTTTGGAGGTATCCTGTGCCTCGTCCACACAAATATACCGGTATCTCTCCCGAAAATGCTC
>CAZOSU010000113.1:0-7946 GCA_964582515.1 uncultured Acetatifactor sp.
ACTTGATATGCCAGAAATGACCTGCCTGCTCCTCAAACTCTACTTCTGCATCAGAAATAGAAGTATTACATACAGGACACCAGTTAATAATACGGCTGCCCTTATATATCCAGCCTTTTTCATGCATCTTGCAGAATACTTCGGTAACGGCCTTGTTACATCCGTCATCCATAGTGAAACGTTCTCTGTCCCAGTCACAGGAAGAACCTAATTTCTTTAACTGGCTGATAATACGTCCGCCGTATTCCTTCTTCCAATCCCAGGCTCTTACTAAGAAGCCGTCACGACCAAGATCTTCCTTGGAAAGGCCTTCCTTACGCATAGCCTCGATAATCTTTACTTCAGTAGCGATAGACGCATGGTCCGTACCCGGCTGCCAGAGTGCATTGTAGCCCTGCATTCTCTTAAAACGAATCAGAATATCCTGCATGGTATTGTCCAGTGCATGACCCATGTGAAGCTGTCCGGTAATGTTTGGAGGGGGAATCACAATGGTAAATGGTTTCTTACTGTGGTCTACTTCTGCATGGAAGTACTTCTTCTCTAACCACTTCTCATAAAGTCTGTCCTCTAATCCCTTGGGATCATAGGTTTTTGCAAGTTCTTTGCTCATACGTCTCTTCCTTTCTTCTACAAAATACGGAATTTTGGCATAAAGAAAACCCCTTGCCAAGTTTCCTCAGCAAAGGGCGTCAACTTACTAACGCGGTACCACCTTTGTTCACAGCTTACGCTGCCTCAGTGACTTCTAAATAAAAGTCTTATCCGATAACGTGGATAAATCGGGTGCACCTACCTCTTCATTTCTCGGCACACCGGCTCAAAAGCTACCTTCCGCATCCCTTCCTTAAAGTGGTCTTCCAGCATACGCCACTCTCTCTGCTAAGGGGTAATCCGTACTCCTCTTTTTCATCGCCTTTTAAGTATAAGAAGAATATAGCCATTTCCCCGGCTTTTGTCAACCGTTTTTTCATTCTCCGTCCCTGGCGAAAATAATGTTTTTTCCACAACTTTTTAATGAAAAACAAGTAAAAATGTAGTATACTAAGTCTACTAATGAAAGAGAAGGTACTACAATCATGGCAAAATCAGGCATATTCCGCATCGTCATAAAAAATAAAACATTTGACATAGTGTCTGCCGACACAGGCTTTTATGCTTACATGGATGACAGCAGGCTCTATTATACCTTTGAAAAGCTGGTCAGTGATGCTGACAGACCTATGTTTTATGAGTATGTAAAGAACCTGTATGCGGATGGTTTTCTCCTTCATCTGACGGCGCTGGATGGCAGTTCCATTCCCTTTTATACATCGCTGACTCCGGGAACCGTGCCCGGTCAGATACACCTGACCTTAATCGATATTGCAAAATGGATTGCCATAGAAAAAGAAGAAGCAAAACAAAATCTTTTCCAGTCCAAAATACTGGAGCTGTACGGAGATGAATTTTTCATATACGACCCCCAGACCCGGTATGTAAGCTTTATATCCAAATACACTTTTACCGGTGAAGATTCCTGTATGTCTTTGCAGCGCTTTGAGCAATTATTGTCCTCTCATACGGATGAGGGTGGACAAAAAGACGTAGCGCAGTTCCTTTTGGCACTTCAAAACGGTGCCAGAACCTTTGAATTACATATTGAGGGAGATTTTTCAGGCTCCTCCGAGGCAAAATACACTTATCTGAAGGGTTCCTCCGTTTATGTAAATGGCGTCCGTACCTATTCTGTCGGTTTTATCCGCCGTTGTCTGGATTATCCACAAGGAAGCCTCCACAGGTCTGAGCTTGATCCACTGACCGGAGTTCTAAACAAGACCTCCATCACCAATCTGGCCACCCGGATTATCGATGTGGAGAAGCGCCAGAATGTCAGCATTGCCATCGTGGACGTTGACTATTTTAAAAAGGTTAACGATACCTATGGACACATGATTGGTGATAATACCTTAAAGAAGGTCACCTCCATCTTGGAAAGTGAAGTAGGTGACAGTGGCGTCATCGGGCGTATCGGCGGCGATGAATTCTTCATCCTGTTTTACGATGCCTATGATTTGGAGGACTCCAGAGAGCGTGTACGCAGCATAAAGAACAATGTTAGTGCTAATTTCCCCGCCGGTAAGGACGGAAAGCCGGTCATCACCCTTTCCATCGGCTGTGCTGCCTATCCCAAGGATGCAGACAACTATGATGACTTATTTACCCTGGCTGATTTTGCAGTATACCGGGCTAAGGGAAAGGGACGTAACCGCTATATCATATATGACAAGGCAAAGCATGGCACGCTGGAAGAAATCCGCAATATATCCACCCATACTGCCGGGATTAACAGTAGGGAGGATATGTCCCTTGGAGATATTATGTGTGTCATCATGGACAAGGTATACAGTCCCGGCCAATACCCCGTCGAAAAGCTTCTGGATGATTTCATTGAGAACTTTGAGCCGGAGCGAATCACCATCTATAATTTTGAACGTGCCAAAATCAAATACATGGTGGGTGCACAGATTTGTACCAAAGAAATTAAGGAAGAGACAGAAAGCTATATTCACGGAGATTTTTTTAATACAGAGACGCTTGACGGCATCGTTGTTATCGATGATGTAGCCCGCTTAGAGTGCCGGGACCACATCGTATACGAGCAGATGCGCTCCCAGGGAATTTGTTCCTGTATTCACATTAAATTCTGGGATAAGAACGGAGCCAGATGTGTACTTTCTTTAGAATATTTAAGCAAGAAGATTACCTGGAATAATGACCACATGCATTACTATCGCCTGCTGGCAAGAATGCTGTCACAGTATAAAATTGTATAAC
The DNA here is from genome assembly GCA_964582515.1 of uncultured Acetatifactor sp. Lineage (GTDB taxonomy): Bacteria > Bacillota > Clostridia > Lachnospirales > Lachnospiraceae > Acetatifactor. The sequence goes on from CAZOSU010000113.1 coordinate 2,818, forward strand.
TTTTTACATTGAAATGGGCTACTGCGAAAGCAGTAGCCCTAATTGTTTATGACTTAATATAAAGTTTCACTGATAAGATTTCCCGCTCCATCGTATACTCTATAGCTGGTTCTGCTGCCCGTTTCCGTATCGTATTCGCACTTCATGCTCTGCAATCGGTAGATAGTCACTTTTGTTACCATAACAATAATTTCCATTTACATATCTATATTGACTAATCCGGTTTTTCTGCAACTTTCCTTGCAGAAAGCTTCAAAATTGAAAAAATGCCGATTTTGTCAGCTTTTCTGTCACTTTTTTGACTTTAATCCACAATTTCCACATAGTTATCCACATGTACACGCGTGTCAGTTTTCATATGTCAGTGACGTCAATTTCATATATTTTGCATGTCAATCAATCAAAATTGTTTAAATTGATACATATGTTTGAATAACATAATTTGTTTACATTATACATATTATGTTATGTATTCAGAGACAAAAAAGAAAGCCGAAAAAAATCCGACTTTCACAAAGTAAAGTATTAAATTGAATTTCATCAAAAAAGTACTGTTAAAGGGTTATAAATTACATGCTTAGTTAGCCCCGACTAACCCAAAATTCATCGATTACATCTTTTACATTATGCCCTCGTACAATGGAATATTCCCTCCATTCCCTGGGGAACAATCTCTGATAAGAGCCCTGTAAAAAACGTTCATCCAATAGAGCAATTACCCCCACATCCTCCGCCGTACGAATCACCCGGCCGGCAGCCTGCAAAACCTTATTCATTCCCGGATAGCGATAGGAATAATCAAAGCCCAAATTCCCCTGTGCATCAAAATACTCCTTCAGAAGCTCCCTTTCAAAGCAGACCTGTGGGAGACCTGTTCCGATGATGATTGCCCCGATAAGACTATCATTCTTCAAATCAATTCCCTCACCAAAAATTCCACCCAGAAGGCAAAAACCAATTAACGTTTTTTCGTCATCCACATCAATGTCCATACAGATGCTACTACCTAAATCCAAGTCCTCATTTCCCACAAAACAAGCCAAAAAAGCTTCCCGCTCTGCCTCACTCATGGAATCGGACTGCACAATACATTCCCTGCCATGACTTCCAAAGTTTTCCTGATAGCATTCGTAGATATCCTGCATGAAAGTATAGGAAGGACAAAACACCATGTAATTCCCCTTCCTCGTACTTACAATTTCATCAATATAACGTGCAATTTTGTAAAATTCTTCATTGGTTCGTCTGGTGTATTTGCTTGTAACATCTCCTGCAATTAATAACAGTCGTTTTCTTTCATCAAATATAGAGTGTGCGTAAACTTCATAGTCCTCAGGCTCTCCCCCCAAAAGTGCTTTATAATACTGAATTGGGAGCAGTGTTGCAGAAAACAGTATACTGCTCCTTCCCTTCTTCATACACGCTTTCAGATTGTTAGAGGGGTCCACACAGAACAGCTTTAACAGAAAACATCCATCCTCCCGAAGTTGTGTGTATTTCACGTATTTTTCATCCAAAAGCTCATACATTTCCAAAAAATGACTTATCTTGAAATACAAATCCAGAATTTCTTCCTTTATCTCCTGATTTCCCTCGTCATTCTCCTCCAGATAACCCTCTATTATACTTCCCAGTCGAATCAGTGGCAGAACAAAATCATCTATCTCCTGCACCACCCGGTAGCTTTCACATTCTCTCTTTAGGGTCAGCAACTGCTTATTACACTTTTCCAGCTGTTTCTCCATCCTTGAGGCATAGCCTTCTCCATAGAGAACGTTTTTCTTTCCCTTTTCCTTCTCCAGTCCCTCCTTCAGATGCCGGCGCAGCTGCATAAACTCTTCCTTCACCAGCGTTGCACTGTACATTTCCCGGCCCCTTTCCAACAGATTGTGGGCCTCATCTATCAAAAAGAGATAATTTCCCTTCTTATGCTCCGCGAAGAACCGTTTCAAATATACATGAGGGTCAAAAAGATAATTATAGTCCCCGATAATACCGTCCGAATACAAACTCATATCCAGCGCAAACTCAAATGGACACACCTGATGCTTATGAGCGTATCTCTCAATATTTTCCCGGCTAAAGCTCTCCTCCGCTGTCAGCATATCATACATAGCATCATTAATTCTGTCGAAATGGCCCTTGGCGTAGGGACAGGCATCCGGGTTACACTCCGGCTTTTCACAAAAACAGATTTTCTCCTTCGCTGTGAGAACAATGCTCTTAAACTGCAGTCCCTGCTCTCTTAAAAGCTGAAATGTATTATCCGCCACAGTTCTTGTAATCGTCTTGGCCGTCAGATAGAATATTTTCTCCCCCATGTTCCGCTCCATGGCTTTTATGGCCGGAAACAGGGTGGATATGGTCTTTCCCACACCGGTGGGTGCCTCCAGAAACAGTTTGCGCCCATGATATATGGTCTGATACACATAGGTCACCAAATCCTTCTGCCCCTCCCGATATGAAAAAGGGAATTCCAATGCTTTGATGGAGCTATTCCGCAGAATTCTCCACTCGTACTGATAATCCGCCCATTTTTTATATTCTGTAAGAAGCCCCTCAAACCAACGCTCTATTTCCTCTACACTACAGTTCTCTTCAAAATACTTTATCTCCTCTGTGTCTATATTGCAGTAGGTCAGGCGTATCTGTATCCCCCTCTTCCGCTTTTCCTCCTCGAAGCCACGGCTATACATATAGGCATAGCATTTGGCCTGCGCCACATGGACTCCCACAGCCTCCTTCATGCGAAAAAGCTCTCTGTAGGTCCCCTTTATCTCGTCTATCATGACCTTTTCGGCAGTATCCACAATACCGTCCGCCCTGCCCTCTACGGATAGGATGTAATGCTCTGTCTCATGCAGATATTTCAGTGAAACCTCCGCCTGATAATCTGCTCCCATCTGCCGCTGAATCATGCGGTGAATGCGGCTTCCCTCCTGCATGGCATTCTCCGGAGAAGCCTTATGCCGATTGTCAATATCACCATCACGCATGATAAATTCCACCAGCTCTCTTACGGATATTCTCTGTACTTCTTTGGTTGTATCCACCCTTGCCTCTCCTTTCTAAACAACAAAACTCCCTATATCAGATAGTAACCCATCTGACATAGGGAGTCAATTACCGTCTCACTAGCATGCAACCGCCTGAGCATGCAAAAGCTCTTCGAATTCTGCATTATATCCGTCATAAGATACATTCAACGGCCTGTTTAAATCAAGTCCATATACTCCTAAAAAGGACTTTGCATCTACCACATATCTGTTATAACAGATATCGATATCAAAATCACACTTAGAAGCCACGTTAACAAAATGCTGCACTTCATCCAATGAAAGTCTAATTTGGTGTACCATTTCTTTTACCTCTCTTAACACATATAAATCTCTCATAATATCCTACGCCGCGGACTGTTAAAACGTTTTCCGCGTTAAAAATTAAGATATCACAGATATAATATCATTGCAACATTTTTAACATTTTTGTAACATTTCGACACTGATTTCCCATATGACCACTACTTAAACTCGGTCATATACTCCCGAAACCGTATAGGAAGCATGTTTCGCTGTAACTCATAATTGCTTCTTTCCTCAATGGTGATGCGGTTACAGAAATGCCGAAACAACGCAGCATACTTTTCCTCTTCTGTAGAATGAGGGATATACTCTACCTGTTTCACAGCCACGTCTCCCTGTAACAAAAACCATGCCTTTCCCGCCGGATGAATGGCAAACTGCTCCCGTCCCTCATCATAGATGCAGAAATTCTCCATGGGGAAACGGTCTGAAAAGTGTTCCATCAAGCCCTGCAACACATGATTCCTGGGTTTGATTCTGGAAAAGAGGATACCGTTTTCCAGCTCTTCAAATCGCACAAAGCCCTGCAGATGCTGAAACTCTCTGGCGGCGTTTAGAGCAAGCTTTGAGACCTGCAGCACATTGTCATCACTTAAATGCTGAAACAGCCTTCCCGGGGCCACAGAAGCGCTTAAACCATAGCGAATGCTGTGAAACACCACATTGGCCTTATCCGGAGACCAGGAAGCCAGCGCCTTACATATAGTATCGTAATCTTCCGGGCCGAATTTCCGATACAGAGTACGGCTGACCTTTTCTGCCTTTTCACAGTCCCCCTGCACAGCCACATCCTCCCCAAACAATATGTACTCATCATCCAACCGAATCTGGGTGTCTGCAAATGCTCTTTTGTCCTCATATATGTTGTAAATGGCTGTCAGAATCCCCTCCATGGACTCCTCGCAACGGTATATATACATATGACCTCCTTATAGCTGCCCACTGACCGAATCCAGAAGTGACCTCCGGCTGGGCTCAGCCTGAAAGCTTCCATTATCAAATAGTGACATCTGCTTGTAGGTCATCCCATCACTGCCAAACCTAATCCTATCCTTATCCGTGGTCAGATTGCGCACGATATAGTCCTCCTCCAGCTTGGTTGGATACATCATACGCCCATTACAGGTGATAAAATACAGTGCCCGCTTTAGTACCACTCCAATCTTTTTAAGGTCCTGAAAGGTAAGCTTCGCCGTTCTGCGGGCCATCATAATCCGCTGGGCACTCTTTACTCCCACTCCCGGAATCCTAAGAAGCATCTCATAAGGAGCACGATTGATTTCAATAGGGAACACCTCCAGATGACGCACCGCCCAGTCCTCCTTAGGGTCCAGCATCACATTAAAGAAGGGTCTCTTCTCATCCAAAAGCTCACCGGCCTTAAATCCATAAAAGCGTAAAAGCCAGTCTGCCTGATATAAGCGATGCTCCCGAAGAAGTGGCGGACCTCCCGGCAGGGCAGGCAATGCCTTATCCTCATTCACCTTCACAAAGGCAGAATAAAACACTCTCTTTAAATCAAACTTCTGATACAAGCTCTCTGCCACATTCATAATCTGATAATCACTCTCCGGCGTAGCACCGATAATCATCTGCGTAGATTGCCCACCACTGACAAACCGTGGAGCATTCTTATATACCACTATCTCGTCCTTATTGGCCATAATCCCGTTCTGAATCTGCCGCATGGGGGAAAGTATGGTTTTACGGTGCTTATTGGGCGCTAATTCCTTTAATCCCTCTGCGGTAGGAAGTTCTAAGTTCACG
>CAZOSU010000114.1:0-7944 GCA_964582515.1 uncultured Acetatifactor sp.
ACCGTATATGTTGGTTTTGCGGTAGATGGCAACAAGGTAGCTAATGATATTGACAATCTGGCAACGGCATACTTCTCAAATATTGAGATTAATACCGAGTTCGCAGAGATTACCTATGACGTAGAAAACGTAGAGGTAGAAGGGGCAAGCAGCATTGCAGTCGGTAAGGATTTAGCTGTTCAGTTTGTAAAGGTGAAGGGTTACTTATTCCCTGAAAGTGTAAAGGTGACTACTGCAAGTGGTTATGTACAGTACGGCTATGACGCTGAAACAGGTGTCCTGACACTGAAGAATGTATCTGAGGATATCATGGTGAAGGCCGTAGGTGTTAAGAGAGATATAGTACAGATTGATTATGAAATCATTGACGAGGGCGGCTTCCTTGCGGTAGAAGAGAAGGAGGATGGTACCTTAGTATTAACACAGACAGCTACTACCGGTAAGGTCGCAGGAAGCGCAACCACTCCTTCCGTAAATACCAGTTATCTGTTATTCCCTGCAACCAAGGATTATCAGACAATTTCCATGAAGGTGAAGATTACTGATTTGCCGGGAACAGATGATGCAAAGAACTCAGGTCTCCTTGTAGGTGCTTTTGCAACAGAGAGCGAAGCATTCACCACCCTGGGCTTTAGAGCCTGTGGCGCTGATTCGCTGGCTGCATACTGGGCGAAGGCAGCAGGTAGCGTAGGTAATGGTTCTCCGAAGAACGTGGTAGCACTGGATATGGAATATGAAGTAACCTTTACTACCAATAGTGACGGTGCATACATTGTATACTTTAAGTCTGCTGACGGAACTGTAAATACAGAAAAGCTGTTTAAGACACATGAAAACTATATGAAGCAGGGTGAGAGCGCACGCTATGGTCTCGCTATCATCGGTGCAACGGTAGAAATCAGTGACTTAATGGTAATTGACCATGAGGATAATGAGATTTATCCCGGAAATAATCTGCCGGCAGCTGAGGTTACCGGAGGTTTAGAGAATTCTTCTGAGGAAATTGCAGAAAAGGTTGAATCCGCATTAACACAGGAAGAAAAGGAAGCTGTAGCAGGTGGTGCTGAGCTTGAGGTGTGGGTTGAAGTAAATGATAATTCTCCAAATGTACCCGATGATGATAAGGCACTGGTGGATGGAAAGAAGGGAAATGCCAAGGTAGGCATGTATCTGGATATTAACCTGTTTGTGCAGGTTGGAAACGGTACAGAGCGTGAGCTGGAAGAAATTGCAAGTCCTATAAAGATTTCCTTAAAGCTTACCGAAGAGCTGATTAACCGCGATGCTTCTCTTAAGAGAAATTACCAGATTGTGAGAATCCATGATGGAGTGGCAGAGCTGCTTGGTTGTGTATTTGATGCAGAAACCTTAACCCTTTCTTTCGAAACGGATAGGTTCTCTACCTATGCTATCGTATACACCGACACAACAGTTTCTGCCGGCGGTAACACTGGCAGTAACACCGCTGGAGCTGACAACACCGGAAGCGGAAACACCACTACCGGAAGTACGGTGATTTACTCTCCTCAGACCGGAGATATTGCAATTGGTGCTATCTTGGTTGTATTGATTGTATGTCTTGGTTTAGGTGTAGTTCTTTTAAGAAAAAAAGAGAATAAAGATAAGTAAATGAAAAAGCGGGGTGTTTGAAAAAACACCTCGCTTTTGTCAAATTGTGACTTTGGTATACGTCTCAGAAAAAATATCACTACGAATGATATAGATGTCATGAATATCATCGCTACGAACAGCCAGATAATCGCCGGGCCTGCCCAGCATATATTTTTCTGTATCCCAAGGGGTAAAAACCTTGGTTGTATGGGTAAGTGGGCGGGCATAAATCAGATTGCCACCGGTAGAGGTACAGGCTTTTACATGAGGAAGCAGGGAAATGGAGGTACCATTTACCGTGTCTTTAATGGTAGGTGGATATTCTCCACAAAATACATATTCCCCATCATTGCAAAGATAGCTTTTTTCAAACTTTTCTCTGCGGATGGGATAAATCTCCCCGCAGATACCGATGATGATGTACATATCCTTTTCAACAATGATATCAAAGTCACCCTCTAATGTGCGGATGTTGATGGATCTGCCGGGGGATATAAGGTCGGTGATTTTTACATAGCCAAGTGCCAGCGGAAGCTTACGATACTTCTGCATATTCTCTATGGGGGCATCATAATACTTTGCTACGATAATCTCTGTAGTAGCAAAATATTGTGTCAGAGTCCTGTTAAAGTAGGCACTGATTTCCTCCTCACTGCAGGTTAATTTGTCTCGAAGGATAAAGCCGCCTGCCTTTATCAGATGACCACCACCGGAGCCGATTCCCTCTGTGATTGCCTGTACGATATCGCAGGCTTTGGCTTCTTTGATGCAGCTGCGGACAGACAGCTTGATTCCTCGCGGAAGAATACTATATACCACGCAAGTATCCACCACATCCACCTCCAGCACCAGGTCACTTATCATCCCCAGAATGTTGGGATCACAGGGTTCTGCTTGTACCACAGAGAAGCGGTAGGTTTCATTATACTGATAATCAATCAGAGCCTTTCCGGCGATGACCAGCTCGGTCAGGGAAAGATTGGTATTACGGAATCGGGTGATTAGATTGCGGTCAAATAGAGCATCGTCCCGTAAATCCTTGTCCAAGGGATGGGAAACCTCGGTAAAATTATTGGTATCAGTAAGGAGGCCATAATACAGGGCGGTAGAAAGGGGCTTATCTGCATTTACATCCACATCCTCAGCTCTTAACATATCCCATACAAGGGTCGCACAAGAGCCTAAATTGGAGCGGATTTCACAGAGCTCGGGAGGGGTAACCGCTTGCTGGTGATGGTCAATGATAGCGATAGTGGCAGCTGCAAAAGGTGCCACATTCCCTTCTCCATACTGGCAATCTACTGTAATGAGAAGTTCCGGCATATCAAGGGACTCCACATGCACAATGGGAATTTGCAAGGCTTCCACCATGAGGCGCAGATTGGCTTTTTGAATTTTCTCCGGTCCGCCATAGATAAGGCTCACCTTCTTTCCCATACTCTTCAAATAAGTGTACACCCCAAACCCGCTGGCGATGGCGTCCGCATCGGGATTGTTGTGACACTGCACAACGATATCATCATAGGTAAGTAAATCATGTAGCTTCATGATGTGATTCTCCTTCGTATGCTATTCTTAGCCCATGATACCATGTATAGAGCGGTAATTTCTATAGGAAATGTGAAACAGGAATTTTCCCGGTAGCTTGTCCTGGCTGTTTGTTTACATTTCCTATGGAATTTGGTATGATTTATGACGTATAGGTATAAAGAATTAGATAAGAGGAATACAGGATTATGTATATATTTATTTCTCACTCATCAAAAGAAGCCGGCATTGCAAATAATCTGTGCAGTGCCCTGGAAAAGGGGGGACATAGCTGCTTCATTGCTCCCAGAGACATTCGCTCCGGGCATGAATATGCGGAGGAAATCGCCAGTGGTATTGACAGGGCGGATGCAGTACTGCTTCTTTTGTCCAGGGCATCCAATAGTTCTCCCCATGTGCGCAGGGAAGTGGAGCGTGGAGTCTCCAAATCCATTCCAATCCTTGTCTATCGCTTAGAAGAGGTGGAACTGACAAAGTCCATGGAGTATTTTTTGATGACCCACCAGTGGATGGAGGCTGGTCGGGACAGCTATGCGGATGTGGTACAGTGTGTGGACAATTTGGAGAAGGGAAGGGGAGGCAGCGAAGCGGCAAAGGTTACCCCAAAGATTTCTGAAAAAAGGAATAGTAATAGGATGGTGGGAGTATTGGCCGGTATCATTCTGGTGTTACTCGTCATCATTATTGGGCTTTTGGTATTCCTCGTCTCACCGGGGGAGGATAGGCAGGATGGGGTAAATGAGGAGAGCAGTGTGGTCGCGGCCAGCTCGATAACTGTGACGGTTAAGCCGGGAGATACCATTACCATGGGTAACTATGGTGGTGAGGATATTAGTTGGCGTGTGCTTAAAGTATCCCAGGATGGAACGGAGGCAGTGCTGGTGGCTAGGGACGTGCTTTCCATGAAGGCTTATGACGCGGCAGAGAGTGGAAGATTTAATCACGATGGCGAAAATAATTACTATTTTTCCGATGTGGCGGGAATGCTGGAGGAGGATATGGAGCTTCAAGCCTACGTACAGGGAAACAGCAGCTGGGAAAACTCCAATATAAGGACCTGGCTTAACTCGGATAAGGAAAATGTGGAATATATTGGTCAGGCGCCTACGGCAGCAGCCATGCCGGAGGGGCCTAATGCATATAGCGGTGAGAAGGGCTTTTTGTGTAGCTTTACTCCGGAGGAGCTTGCCAGAATTAAGACCACGGAGGTGGTAACCAGAGGTAATGCGCTTTCAGAAACAGAGACCATTGTGACACAGGATAAGGTATTCCTGCTTTCCATGGAAGAGCTGGAATGGTTTAAGGAGGCCGACGTATCCTTGCTGGCAGAACCCACACAGAGTGCCGTCGATAAGGATGGAATCCATTGGTACCGGGATTATTGTCTGGAGTATGGTGTGGAGCATATGATGTGGTGGCTGCGGGAGCCCGTGGAAAATACTGCTTCGAAGTGCTATCTGGTAGGGAATGGTTATCGGGAGGAAAACATTTATGCTGAGGTCGTGGGCGTGGAATGCTATGGTATACGACCGGCTATGACCATTGACTTGACGGTGGAAGAGTAGTATGAGAGAAGTAAGCCGGTGGGTATCATGGGATTGCAGTTTGCCTGAAGCAGGCGAACAAGTTCAAATGCAAACAGGTGGAGATGGCGTGTCCTTAGATGTGAATATGACCGTTTCTGATTCCATGCTATACCTTATGGGGAAAAGCTCCCTCTCACAGTAGCGGACTTTTGAAATTTGGTCATGCATAGAGTAATCATTGCAGCGGAGATTCTTGGATGTTCCAGACAAAATAGCATTGAACTGACAAAACGAGGAAGGTTGCATCCGCTCAAGAAATATGGATATGTTGCGTGGGCTTTATGGGAATGGCACCAAAGGGACAGGTATTCAATGGGGTATATTGAAAAGGTAATGCCTGAAAATAAAGAGGCTGCTGAGAACATTGAAGAATCATGAACTGTGCTAAAGAAAAGAGAAAGAGGGAACAAGCGTGAGAGATAAGAATATAGCTATATTTGAGGAAACTTTAAACATTTGCAAGCGTGGAAGTTATAAGGTGGGTGATGAAACGGTATCACTGAAATTATCATATTCTGATATGGCACGGGCAATCGCTCTTTCACCGGATGTGTCACAGAGGTTAATGGATAATGCTATGAATAAGGGAACGGATCGTGCCTTTGTTATGGGAAGAACTGGTGTGTATATGGAGAATAGTGATTCTTTCGAAGTGGCCAAGGATATCATCCCAAGTTATGATCGAGACAGAGAGGATTCTAAGTCGATACTGGTTTTAAATTTTGCGAATCCGGTGCATCCCGGTGGTGGCGTTACCAGAGGGGCAAGGGCTCAGGAAGAAGATTTGTGCAGAAAAAGTACGCTGTATATATCCTTGCGTTCTGATGAGGCAGGAAGAATGTATGCTTATAATCAAGATGCCAGAGATTACCTTGCAACAGATTATATGGTTCTTTCGCCGAATGTAGAGATATTCAGAGATTCACAAGGAGCATTGTCAGAAGAAACGTACGTAGTAGGCGTTTTGACTGCGGCTGCACCTATGGTGAATCGTGGGAAAATCACAGCAACCAAGGAAGAAATTGCGGAGATAATAAGACTTCGTATTCGAAAGATGCTTTATGTGGCGGCTCATTTTGGTTATAAGTATTTGGTTCTTGGTGCATGGGGATGCGGCGCATTTGGAAATGATGCAGGTACAGTTGCAAGATTATTTTATGAGGAACTAAAGGCTTATAAAGAAAAGGTATGTGATAGTGAGAATATGTATCACACGCTGAAAGACTGCTTTAGAAGAATTGCTTTTGGTGTGTTGGATAAAACACCGGATCAGTATAATTTTAAAGCATTTCAGAAGTATTTTGATAATTTTTATGCGGAAGAAGAGAATGCTGAGCAGGAAAAAGGTGATTTGATAAAGCGCGAAAAGGAAAGACATCTTGATGTCATTAGGGGTAGCTTGTTTGGCGGTGCAATGGGAGATGCGCTTGGCTATCCGGTTGAATTTCTGAAGAGAGAAGAGATTATTAAGCAGTTTGGTGATAATGGAATCTCCGAATATGCTTTGAACAGTAAGGGACTTGCAGAGATTTCAGATGACACACAAATGACTTTGTTCACAGCAAACGGTATTCTGATAGGTATTACCAGAGGGAAACTGCGTGGAATTATGGGACCGCTGCAGGGTTATGTTTGGAAATCCTATACAAATTGGTGTGAGATGCAGATGGGATTAAACCCGGAGGGGGCGCAAAGATTTTCCTGGTTAATGGATGTTCCGGAAATGGGCGAGAATCGTGCGCCGGGAACTACCTGTGTGCATGCGCTTATGAAGCAAAGAGAAGGCTCTGTAGAAAATCCGTTGAATGATAGTAAGGGTTGCGGCGGCATCATGAGGATTGCCCCGGTAGCGTTATATTTAAACAGAACCGGAGATATAAATCGAATGCAGGAGGTTTTCGAAGTAGCATCAGAAGTGTCTGCATTAACACATGGTCATGAACTGGGATGGCTTTCTTCAGGTGTGGCTGCGTATATCATTAATCAAGTGGCATATAGAAAAGTGACCGTGGAGGAAGCAACAAGGAGTGCTGTTGGATTTGTGAAGGATCATTATTCTGACAGACAATACCTGGAAGAGCTTGTAGTCATTATGGAACGTGCACTTTCGCTCGCAAAGAATAGTTCTCCTGATGAAGAAAATATTCGTGCATTGGGAGAGGGCTGGGTAGCAGAAGAAACACTGGCTATTGCGATTTATTGTTCCGTGAAGTATCAAGATGATTTTTCTAAAGCATTGTGTGTTGCAGTAAATCATGATGGAGATAGTGATTCCACAGGAGCTGTTACGGGAAATATTCTGGGAGCATACCTTGGATATGAAAAGATACCGGCACGGTGGAAAGATGATTTAGAGTGTGCCGATGATATCGATGAAATTGCATTGGATTTGTGTCATGGATGTATAATGTCGGAATACAGTACCTACAGGGATTTTGAGTGGGAAACAAAATATATTTATATGAACAGGATTAGTAGGGAGTAAGAGGTGGCCAGATGTATCCTTTGATAGATAAAGAAGCAGCTGGATTATCATAAATCAACTTACTATAAGGAAGCATGGCATGGAGTTTATAGGCAGACAAACAGAACTGGCCAAGCTGAATGCGGAGTATGCGCATGATAGCAGCTTTGTGGTCATCTATGGCCGACGTAGAGTTGGTAAGACGACACTAATCAAGGAATTTTCGAAATTTATTTCATGTAATTGCGGATTATAACCGGAAGAAAAGAAGGTGCTGGTAATTGATGAGTTTCCCTATCTTGTAAAGATGAATCCGGCATTTCCGTCTGTTTCGCAGAATGCATGGGATGAGATTCTGAAGAACAGTAATGTGATGCTGATTTTATCGGTTCTCTGATTGGCATGATGCAAAAACACGCATTGTCTTACGATAATCCGATATATGGACGAAGAACAGCTCAGATGCGTTTTGCTCCGTTGGGCTTTACAGATATATATGCAGTTTAAAAATGTCCTTTGAAAAAGCTGTGGAACAGTAGGCTGTGACTGGTGGTGTTCCGAAATATCTGGAATTTTTCGAGGATGGGCGGGAACTGGAGGAACAATTGATAATTCAGGGATATTACCTATCAATGAAGATAGTCTGGTGTAAATCGTAAGAAAACGGGACTATGAAATTATCACGGCAGCAATGCGCGTTTTCAAAAGAATCCAGTAAATACAAGGGTTGTGGAA
>CAZOSU010000115.1:0-7873 GCA_964582515.1 uncultured Acetatifactor sp.
TACCCGGGGAGGTTAGAAGTAGCTTGCTGGCGGGGTATAGGTAGAAGCGAAGGAGAGTGATGCCCCGCGGGGGCTGTAAAATAAGAGAATTTAAGCAGAGACTGGGCTGGAGGGAGACTTTGGCAGCTGGTCAGGCAGCTTGGCGGGGGATAGGAGAGCGGAAGTGTGTCAGGTACCCTGGGGAGGTTAGAAGTAGCTGGCTGGCAGGGTATAGGTAGAAGCGAAGGAGAGTGATGCCCCGCAGGGGCTGTAAAATAAGAGAATTTAAGCAGAGATTGGGCCGGAGGAAGACCTTGGCAGCTGGTCAGGAGGCTTGGCGGGGTGTGGGTGAGCGGAAGAGTGGCAGATACCCCGGGGAGGTTAGAAGTAGCTGGCTGGCAGGGTATAGGTGGGGTTGTAGGCCTGTGAGGCCCCGAAGGGGCGGGAAATCAAGTGATTTTAGGTTGAAATTGGAGGAAAAAGGGTACTGGCGGAGTGGCAGCGCTGAAAAACCCCGGGAAATGAGGAAATGCGGGGTATGTGAGAGGGTGTGCAGTGGTGGTACCCAATTGGGAAGAAAAAAAGCCTTATTTGGGTTGGAAAAGAGGCTGAACGGGGTATGGTGAGGAAGATATATTGTAGGTACCCCAGCGGGGCCGGCGGGTGGAGGTTTGGCGGGGTATAGGTAGAAGCGTAGGTTGGTGATGCCCCGCAGGGGCTGGAAATGAAGAGAATTTAGGGTGGAATTGAGGCGAAACGGTGACTTGGCTGGTGGACTGGAGGTTTGGCGGGGGATTGGTGAGTGGAAGTGTGGCAGGTGCCCCGGCGGGGCGAAGGATGGGGGCTTGGCGGGGTATAGGAGAGTGGAAGTGTGGCAAGTGCCCCGGCGGGGCGAAGGATGGGGACTTGGCGGGGGATTGGTGAGTGGAAGTGTAGCAAGTACCTTGGTGGGGCGAAGGATGGAGGTCTGGCGGGGTGTGGATGAGCGGAAGAGTGGCAGATACCCTGGCGAGCTTAGAAGTAGCTGGCTGGCAGGGTATAGGTGGGATTGTAGGCCTGTGGGGCCCCGAAGGGGCGGGAAATCAAGTGATTTTAGGTTGAAATTGGAGGAAAAAGGGTACTGGCGGAGTGGCAGCGCTGAAAAACCCCGGGAAATGAGGAAATGCGGGGTATGTGAGAGGGTGTGCAGTGGTGGTACCCAATTGGGAAGAAAAAAAGCCTTATTTGGGCTGGAAAAGAGGCTGAATGGGGTATGGTGAGGAAGATATTTTGTAGGTACCCTGGCGGGGCGAAGGGTGGATGTCTGTAAGGGTGTGCTGTGCCGGAAAGGGGGCGTGTATCTCGGGAGGGAGAATCGAGGGGCAAACGTGGTATGGAGTGGTGGAGGAAGAGAAAGAAATGTGACTAAAAGCGTAGTGTTGTGTAAGCTTATGTAAAATAATATAAAAAAAATATAAAATTGTGTCGATATTAGTATTGTGAAATAGTTCAAAAGGGTATACAATAATAGTACCAAGGTACCGTATATGTAAAGAGGCTGGTGCCGGATTACATGAATTGGAGGGCCAGATGGCAAGTTTTGGTTATGAAGCAATAAATAGTGCCGGTAAGGCCATAAAGGGAAGCATAGAGGCGGAGGATGCAGCCAAGGTCAAGCAGGAGCTGAAAAAGCAGGGGCTTGTGGTGGTGTCCGTTACGGAGCAGAGTGCGTTGACGAAGGATATCAAGATTGATATTGGTGGGAAGCCAAAGGCCAGAGATTTGTCCGTATTTTGTAGACAGTTTGTGAGTATGGTACGTGCGGGCGTAACTATCACGGATGCCTTGCAGATGCTTTCGGAGGCTACGGAGAATAAGAAGCTGAAGGAAGCTATCATCGGTGTAAAGATGAGTACGGAAAAGGGTGAATCCTTATCAGCGGCGTTTGCGGAGTATCCGAAGATATTCCCAAGTCTGATGATAAATATGGTGGCTGCGGGTGAGGCGTCCGGTAGTCTGGATATCTCTATGGAACGTATGGCTACCCAGTTTGAAAGAAGTAACAAAACTCAGGCTATGGTAAAGAAAGCTATGACCTATCCGATTGTGGTGCTTATCGTAGCACTTATCGTAGTAGTAGTTATGCTGGTAATGGTAATCCCATCCTATGAGGAGATGTTTCTGGATATGGGTACGGAGCTGCCGGGACTGACGAAGGCAGTAGTCGCTATCAGTGATTTTATTATAGCCAGGTGGTTTATTTTGTTTCCGGCTATAGCAGGAGTTGTATTTGCACTTTTTAGCTTCTATGGTACGGAGCCTGGTAAGTATTTCTTCCAGAAAATAATTATGAAGATACCTGCCTTTAAGAATTTCGTAGTAAAGAGTGCAGCAGCCCAGATGGCTCGTACCTTAAGTACACTGACCGGTGCGGGTGTACCACTTGTAGAAGCGGTGGAAATCGTAGGAAGTATCATGACGAACCTGTACTTTAGGGATGCCTTGTTTACCGCAAGGGATGATATCATGATAGGTCAGCCACTGAGCAGACCCTTAGAGGACTGCGGTCTGTTCCCACCCATGGTGTACCATATGGTGCGTATCGGTGAGGAGACCGGTAATACGGAGGAAATGCTGGATAAGCTGGCGGACTACTACGAGGAAGAGGTGGAGATGGCCACCCAGACCCTGATGGCTGTCATGGAGCCTATGGTTATCGTACTGCTGGCAGGTATCGTCATCCCCATCATGGGTGCGTGCTTGATGCCAATGATGACCATGTACGATTCTTTAAGCAATCTATAAAACGAATTTGCAGTCACAGCAAGTGGTGGCATAACGACGGAGCAAATGCATTTTTGAAAGGTGCGCGTACGCGAAGCGGACGAGCTTTGGAGTAGAAGACGTGCAGAGACGCAAAAGCGAAAGATATGCGTATGCGAAGCGGACGGACCCTGGAGTAGAAGGTGTGCAGAAGATGCAAAAGCGAAAGATATGCGTATGCGAAGCGGACGGGCTTTGGAGTAGAAAGCGTGCAGAGGCGCAAAAGTGAAAGATACGCGTATGCAAAGCGGGTGGACCCTGGAGTCATAGGCGCGGGAAGAAACAAAAACTGAATTTTTCACCTACGGGTAGGGACGGGGTGTGAAAGAGAGCATAAGCTCGCATATAACAAAATATTTTTATACACGTAAAGGAGAGATGTGTTATGAACAAGAAAATGAACAACAAAGGTTTCTCACTTGTTGAGTTAATCATTGTAATCGCAATTATGGCAGTATTAGTTGGTGTACTTGCACCTGCTTATACCAGGTACGTAGAGAGTTCCAGAAAGTCTCGTGATGTATCCGCGGTTGATTCAGTTTTGACAGTTGTTGAGACTTCTATGATTGATTACAATGCGAGAAATAATAAAGGTGTTACTGTTGTGATTAGTGTTCCTAATGAAGGAACTGCAATTACTATTACTTCTGTAATGACTATTGAAGCAACACCAGTAGCTGTTCCAACTCTTAAGAAAGAGATTGAGGATGTGATGGGAACTTATACAATGGCTGGTTCTTGGGAGAAGGCTGATGGTACAACAGCTGGGACTGGTACCATTACTGCAACTGTAGATGGCGGTACTGTTGTATTTACAAATTCAGCCGTAGGTACAGTTTCAGAACGTATTGAAGAATATTCAGCAGCTATAGGTAATAGAATTAGTGCTACCCCTGCTCCTGCTGGTTCATAAATAGTCATAGGTGATTTTATGCTCCCAACAATCCTACTATACATAATCATATTCCTCTACGGAATCATCATCGGCAGCTTTCTTAACGTAGTCATCCTACGGCTGCCATTAAAAGAGAATATCGTAACCACCTCATCTCATTGTATGAGTTGTGGGTACCGGCTAAGATGGTACGATTTAGTACCTCTCTTTAGTTGGTTGGCACTTGGGGGCAAATGCAGAAAATGCAAAGCAAAGATTTCCATTCAGTACCCCATTATTGAGGCACTGAATGGAATCTTATATCTTTTGATTTTTATGAAATATGGTGTGAGCGTAGATTCCCTACTCTACTGTTTACTGTTTAGTGCACTTCTTGCTTTAAGTGTGATTGATTTTCGAACTTATGAGATTCCTGTGGGAATCAATTGTTTTATCCTGGGGCTGGGAATTCTTCGGGTGATTACAAACCTTCCAAGCTGGAAGGAGTACCTGATAGGGTTCCTGGCTGTCAGTGTTTTTTTGTATGTGATTTATATTGTGTCCGGAGGCAGGGCCATAGGCGGCGGTGATGTTAAGCTGATGGCTGTATGTGGTCTGATACTGGGCTGGAAGCTGATTATTCTGGCCTTTTTGCTGGGATGTATCCTTGGCTCAGTAATTCATCTGCTTCGGATGAAGATATCCGGAGAGGACCATGTACTTGCCATGGGTCCTTATTTAGCGCTGGGTGTAGCCATCTGCGTTCTGTATGGAGGTGAGATGATTACCTGGTACATGGGTTATATGGGATTATAACCCCTTAATACGAATATAAAGGAGCGCAGGCTCCAAAACATAGATAAAGGGAAAGGCTGGACGAGGAATGGCTGAAAAAGTACTGAGTATTGAAATAGGAATGCATACCACCAGAATATGTATGACGGATTATAAGGTGAAGAATCCTAAAGTGTATGCTCATGCAAAATTTCCTACACCAAAGGGTTCCATTGTGGATGGTGAAGTACGAGTAACGGAGGAGCTTACGGATGCCATAAAGAGTGCTCTTGCGGACAATAAAATGAATTGCAAGCAGGTGATATTTACGGTGGCATCTTCTAAGATTGCCAACAGAGAAATCATCATTCCCAAGGCGAAGCCGAAGCAGATTGCTTCACTGATTGCCAATAATGCCAGCGACTATTTCCCCATTGATTTGTCACAGTATGAGCTGGGACATGTGATTTTGGGAACCATTCAGGAAAATGGGATGGAGAAGTACAAGGCGTTGGTACTGGCTTTTCCACTAAGCCTTTTAGAGAGCTATCGGGAAGTGGCCCATGCCATCGGCAAACAGATAGCTGCAATTGACTATTCTGGTCACAGTATTTATCAGATGGTGAAAAATGAATGTGACAAGGGAGTGCAGATGGTGGTAAAGATTGATGAAGAGTCTTCCATCGTCACTATTTTGAAGGAGAAAACCATCGTGCTTCAGAGGAATGTGGCATATGGTATCAATGATGCCATTGAGACCATCATGGCTAACAGAGCCTTTGGGGCTCCCTTTTATGATGATGCGGTGGAGCTAAGTACCAGAAAGACCTGTACGAAGCTGGCCATCAATGCCAAGCAGCTGCTGGAGGAGGAAGATGGGGAAGATGGGGAGGATGCGGCCTTGCTTGCAGGGAAGCAGGCGGTAGCAAGTTCCTTAAAGATGATTATCAGTGGTATCAGTCGTATCATGGATTATCATGCCTCCCGTAATAATGGTGAGGGTGTGGAGGAAATCTACATCACCGGTATGGGTGCGAATTTCAGCGGTTTGTCCAAGCTTTTGACCAATGAACTGGGGGTAAAGACCAAGGGACTGGTGCATTTGGAAGGCTTCAATATTGAGAAGGCCTTTAAGGACGGACTGTTTGGTGAATACATCGCCTGTATTGGAGCGGCGGTGGCACCGCTGGGGCTGGTATCCGATAAAAAGGATAAGGAAAAGAAAACTAAGAAGGGCGGAAATGATTATATAGGAGTGGCCCTTTTGATTTTGGTGGGCGGTACGCTTATAGGTATTGGGCTGGTGGCCGTGTCCTATATGAATTACATGCAGGCAGAGGCGGAGTATAATAACAATGTCCGCCGGATGAATGAGCTGGTGGATATTCGGGGTGTTCATGCAAATTATCTGGTTACGGAGGATGCGTATGAGCAGATTAGCAATCTGTATGCGGTGACGGAGAACCACAATGAAGATATGCTGGAGTTTATCTCTGAGCTGGAGGAGCGGATGCCTGCCAATATCCGTGTAAAGACCTTTAGTGCCATGCTGGACAATGTGACCATGAATATCGAGGTGGACAGTAAGGAAGAGATGGCTGTGGCGGTACAGGAGCTGCGTCATATGAAATCCGTAAATACTGTGACCGTGATGGGTGTGTCCGATGACGTGGATGAAAATGACGATCGCGTGGTGACCTTTACGGTCAGCTGTGTATACAAGAGTATGGAGCAGATGGCTTTGGAAGAGGCGCTGCTGGAAGAAAGTAATTAGGAGGGGCAGGATGAAAAAGAGTGATTTGAGTTTATTACTGGCCTTTTTGGGCATTTTGCTTGCGTTCTGTTCCTATCAGTTTGTATACAAGAAGATGGAGGAGAGAACGGCGGCATTGGAAGTGAAAAATGCCCAGATGAGAACGGAGATTGCCACCATGGAGAGCTGGCTGCCGGATAAAGAGTTCTACCAGTCAGAGATAGACAGGATGCATGATGAGATTTCTGAAATAGTAAGGGAATTTCCGGCTAATGTACTTCCTGAGGATGATATCAAGCTGGCGTATCAGCTGGACAACCGTGTGACGGGGGATTATGTATTTATCAACAGCATGTCCTTTACGGACCCGGTGGTGTCCTTTACCACTACCTATGATACCTCCAATGCGGATGCTTCACAGGCAAATCCCATCACTGTTGCTCCCCTGTATCCGGTATATACGCTGTATAGTACCCAGGTGAATATGGGGATTGATTGCAGTTATGGCGGTATCAAGGATATGATAGAGACCATTTACAATAAAAAGGAGCGAAAGGCTATTGATTCTATCGTGCTTTCCTTTGATGAAACCACGGGAAGGCTGGGAGGAAGTATGGCTATGACCTCTTATTTTCTGTATGGCTCGGATACCATATACATGGAGCCGGATTTAAAAGAAGTAAATAAGGGAACGGATAACATTTTTGGCACAGTTGAGTCGTCTAAAGACGTTGACGCAGAGTAAGGGCTACTGGCATGCGCTCATGGCGCATGCCTTTCATGCTTTAGTGAAGAAGGTAGAATGGAACGGGTGAAAAGGCTGATTTTACTGCAAAAAAGGAAACTGAATAATAAAGGTGTAACACTGGTGGAATTGCTTGTTTCCATTGCCGTGCTTACGATTGTAGCAGGAGCCTTCTACAGCTGTTTTGTGTTGGCGGCCAAAACCAATGCAAAGGCGAAGCTTAATCATAAAGCCACTACACTGGCACAGAATCTGATGGAAAACATCAAGGCGGAGGATATGAACAGTCTGATGGGACAGGTGGTGTGGCCCACATACACGGTGGCAGAAGAGGATGGAAGCGTGCGGGTGGTGCAGCGTTTTCGGCTGATTTCTCAGAGCGGCTATAATATGGGAAATGTGCTGGAATTTGCGGAGGCGGACAAGCCCTATGCTACCAGCAGTGACGGAGGCATTACTACCACCTATGCAGCGGGGCTCCCGGAATATAGCTTTTGCCTTAGGAATGTGAAGATGGAGAATACTACCTTCGATGCACTGGTGACGGTGAAGGCCTCAGATGCAGAGGATGAAAGCGGTAATAAAATCGGTCAGAAGGATATGGTGCATATTCCCTCCATGGATTCCAATTATGATGCCGTGGTGTCCAATGCATCGGTGTACGATAAGGAGGCTTTGTCCTACTTTGAGTCAAAGGGGGTGTATGATGCTCTTTCTCCCAGTGATATTACACGAACCATTACAGTGGATGTGGACGAGGATGTGAAGGTCAGCGGTGCCATTGGCTATGAGGTGAAGGCTACCTATCGGTACGATTGTCAGGATGAAATGTATGAGGTGACGGATATGGTCTTTAGTAATGAAGGAGACATGTCCAAGGCACTTCGGAATGTATTTGTATTTTTTGAACCTCATTTCAGCTGGGTGGACGATGGCTGGACGGAGA
>CAZOSU010000116.1:0-7833 GCA_964582515.1 uncultured Acetatifactor sp.
TCATGGTTCCCTTAAGAGCAAAACTCATGTTACAGCCGAAATCTCCGGCAGCATACGCGAGACAGTCCCGCATACCAAATTTGCGAAAGCCGCTGTTGTTGTTGTCTTTCATAATAAGTTTGTCCTCCTTAAAAGTATTTTATAATTCCGATGTGAATGTTAATTCTATTTTAATGCAATTTGCACATAATATCCAGTGGTTTTTCTTTCCATTTGGTAGAATTGTCTAAATTGCACATTTTACGCATAGGAAATTAGTAACATTTTTCCTTCCATCACCTATTCAAACATCATGTGTTCCACATATTTTTCCCCAAAATATGCAGAATCTGCCAGTTGTAGTGTCACTGCGTGCTCCGTAATATTCCGTGCCATTTCCATATGGACATCACTTTGCAGAAGCAGGCACGCCCCCTTACCGGCACCATTTCCCAAAACCGTTACTTTCTCCAGTAACTCATGGGGAATCATCCCCACTACAGCAGCATTTTCCTTATCCAGATAGTTTCCGAAGCCGCCTGCAATATAAATACGCTCCACCTCTTCATAATTGCATCCACTCTCATAAAGAAGGGTCTCCAATCCGGCACGGATGGCTCCCTTGGCAAGCTGAACCTGTCGCACATCCTCCGGTGTAATAAGCACCCCACTGTCGCCGATTTCATAGGCCTCCTCCAGATACCCTGTTTCATCCAGAAAACCCAGCCTTAGCATCACTGCCACGGCATCAAGCAAACCACTTCCGCAGATGCCCCGGGGACGCACATTACCGATGGTGGTATATTTTACACCACCATTTTCCACATATACCTTATCGATGGCCCCAGCTTGCGCAGTCATTCCCATGGAAATTTCCGCTCCCTCTAAAGCCGGACCTGCCGCCGCAGAGCAGCAGATGTATCTGCCGTCCTTATAAAGTACCATTTCACCATTGGTACCGATATCCACCAGAAGGGATACTCTCTGCTTCCACATCTCACTGTAAAGCACTGCACAGACCACGTCCCCCCCTATAAAGGCCGAAATGCAGCCTGCAAAGTACAAATCTCCCTGCCACTCCCCAAAAAGACTCTCCGGCTTATAGGGTGCACAGGCCATCCCTGCCACACTCTTTCCCGAGAGAAAATGTAACATCACCGTATTACCGCAGATGACATATTTTTCTACTTTCACATCTCCCGCAAGCGTCCTTATCTGTTCCCAAATGCACTCCCGTAAGCTCTCTGCTCCGCCCTTTAAGGCATACTCCATCCGGGTGACCACATCTGCTCCGTATTTTATCTGGGGGTTGGCCACCCCCACTTCCTTTACCAGCTCTCCTTCCGGGAATTTGTACAGATACCCGGCAATGGTGGTGGTTCCGATATCCACTGCAAGGCCGTAGCCTTCCTTTATCTGCCCCTGCCATCCTTCCACTGTCGCAGGCGCACCTGTTGCCAGCTGCAATTCCCCCTCCAGTGGCAAGTCCTCTACCAGGGTATCTTCCTCCAGCGGGGTAATGCAGGCCCGCACCGACTCTCCGTTTGCAGTCACCCGGCAGTTGCCGCAAACACCTCTGCCACCGCAGGGTCTGCCCACGTAAAAGCCCATTTTGTTCAGAGCCTCCCATAGCAGGACCCTCTCTGCAAATTCTTCTGTTTTCTCTTTATTCCCATATCTGACTGTCAGCTTCAATACAAAATCCCCCTTGGAATCATTACTTCTAATGTATTCCAAGAGGGACAATTTTACAAGAAAAATTCCTAGCAGCTACCGTTTGCGCACTTTGCGTACTGCTGCTTTAACTGGTCCACCTTCTGCTGCTCTGCAGCGGGTGTAGGGTAATATCCCTTACTGTGCATCATGTTGAACACATCCTGCTGGATATCATGCTCCTCGCCCAAAATCTTCAGCAAGGTCTGTCTTAAATCCTCATGAACACATTCGTTTGAAAAGGTGTTAAAATTGTTAGTGGAGCACTTCTGACTTGCCAGTGCATCGCCTAAAACTTCTTTTTCTGTATAAACTCCCATAATGTCCCTCCCCCTATGATAGCTTTGCGTAAAGCATATTGAAGTGGTTCTGATGCTTCTTAGAAATCTCCAGCATCTTGCTTTTCACCTCACTACTATCAGCATGCTCTGCAAGCATCTGAAATTTCTT
Source organism: uncultured Acetatifactor sp. (assembly GCA_964582515.1). GTDB lineage: Bacteria > Bacillota > Clostridia > Lachnospirales > Lachnospiraceae > Acetatifactor. The sequence goes on from CAZOSU010000116.1 coordinate 2,143, forward strand.
CACCAAAAGCTCTTCTTCCGACAATAAATCTTTAAGGGCTGACAATTCTTTTTCTGACAACTGTGCCATAATTCCTACCTCCTAATACATTTCTCCTGCGTTTTTCTGCAGAGTATTAGTAGTATGAGAAAAAGACCTGAGAATTATTCTGTTTTATCACTGGTTATCTTTGTCAAGCATGGTCTTTGCATATTGAACTCCCGCAATCACGCCACGCTTTTCTACGGTATAGGATGCAAAACATCCGGCACTTGCAAGAGCTTCCTCAAAAGACATTTTTTTGAAATATTTAAAATAACAATAGGCTCCGTGGAAAATATCTCCCGCTCCCAATGTATCTACCGCCGCCGCACTGCGGACAGGAAGCTCAAAAATCCGACCATCCTTCTCATATCGAATGGACGCCGCACCTCTGGTCTGCGCACAATGCGCAAAATCATAAACCGCATTTAACGCAAAAACATCCTTTCCGGCCTCATCAGTAAAGCTCTCCGAAGATATTACCGTGGGCCTTGCGCTAAAGCAAAAGGCAAAGCCGTTCTTATAACTTCCCGCATCCAGCACCAGCTCTTTCTGCTGACGGGTCAGCTGGGCGATTAGTTCCTCCTCCACACCGGGAAGGTTCCCATCATACAAGACAAAGGCGCAGTTTTCCACGAAATCGGAAAGTTGGGTTAAAAACTCTCCCCTCACTGTTCTACCTGCCTGTCCACTAAGGATAGTGCGATCACCGCTTGCTGTATTCACATGAATGCAGGAAACATTACAATTGGCTACATCCTCAGCCACATCCATCACCTGCACGCCCTGCTCCCCGAGCATCTGCTTCAACATCCTCCCCATGGGTGAATTCCCGATGGTGGTATATAAATACGCCTCTCCGCCAAGCAACGAATAGGTAATTGCTGCATTGGCGGCAGGACCGCCTACAGCCATGCGGTAATCGGTAATTTTCTTTTTACTGTTATCCGCGGGCATCACGATGTCACTGTAATATATAATATCCAGATTGCACAGGCCCAGAAATAAGCCGGGTACGTTTTTGTTATCCTTCATTTCCTTCATATTCATACATCCTCTTTCACATGTACTTTATGGTTTTCACATTTCCCCTCTTAGATTTGTATGTATCGTCCATTATTTTATTTCTATGATAACACATTTTTCATTCTAACAATAACACTTTCTCTAACCCCAAACCATGAACCATAGTTTTAAGCAAAAAGCTTTCACTGGGACGCAAGGTCTTTCCGTTAGAGGGAAAATAGGAATAATGGATTCTTGTAAAACATTAGGTATATTTGTATAATACTCCCTCCTCCATTCCAATCCCACCAACGCAGATACGGATGGAGACGGAATTGGGGACGCAGAGGATACCTCAGTCTATATCCGCGGTTTGAAGGACGGAGTTCTGGCGAAGCTGACCATTCTCACTAGCAATAACGGAAAGCTGACAAAAGGACACGCTTTTCTCCTTCTCCATAGTTATGTAGATGATCTAACCTTGGATGTTTCATAATTTTACAGAGGTGTGGATATCTTTTCCTCCACAGATTACCGTGAAAATCTATCCCCCTCCACATATACTTTGGCAAGTGGAACTGACATTGCTCTGGGTTCTGCCGGAAACGATTCAATGGACCACATCTATTTTGAGACTATAGAAACCATTGACGCGGCCACCCTCGGCGTATGGCTAAAAGGAGGCCTTTGGTACAACCTAGAGCCATACAAATACTACATTGGTTACGCCAAATATGGTTCAAGCTGTTGCCTTGATTATGAACTGACCCAGCTTGACCTTCATGTACTGGAAGATGCTTTTGACTCTGTCGATTTAATCCACAATTATCATGGACTGTTTGATAATTGTACCACTGTTGCCGAGAAAGTCTGGAACAAGGTGGTTCCTTCTCACCGGGAGGTAGATTCTTCCATCAACTATTACCTGACAGATCTTACAACATCTGGTTACCTATATGAAAATGCGACAACACCACTGTTAGTTTCCATCAAGGCACCCATAGCCCTAAAGAAATATATACAGGATAATTTTACCGACTACTATGCCTGTGATATGGCGCAGTTTAATTGGGCACTGGCTAAGTAACGCCGCCCTGATATGAGAAACGACAAAAATCGACAAGGCTCCTATATTTCTGCCTTGTCGATTTTTCTATTTCCTCACATGGATATTACTCCAGTTCTATCGTCCCCGGCGGCTTACTGGTAATATCATAAAGCACGCGGTTCACATGCCCTACCTCATTAATAATCCTGCTGGTCACCTTGTGAAGCACGGGCCATGGGATTTCGCTGGCCTCCGCCGTCATAAAATCGATAGTGTTCACCGCACGAAGTGCCACGGCATAATCATAGGTTCTCTCATCCCCCATGACACCCACGCTGCGCATATTGGTCAATGCCGCAAAATACTGATTAATGCTGCGGTCTAAGCCGGCATTTGCAATCTCCTCACGGTAAATGGCATCTGCCTCCTGCACAATACGTACCTTTTCCTCAGTAACCTCACCCACGATGCGCACACCTAGTCCGGGACCGGGGAACGGTTGGCGGAACACCAGCTTTTCCGGAATTCCAAGCTCTAAGCCCACCTGGCGCACCTCATCCTTAAACAGATTACGAAGCGGCTCAATAATTTCCTTAAAATCCACGCAGTCCGGTAATCCGCCCACATTATGATGGGACTTAATCACTGCGGACTCGCCGCCAAGACCACTCTCTACGATATCCGGGTAGATGGTTCCTTGTACAAGGAAGTCCACGGCACCGATTTTCTTAGCCTCTTCCTCAAAGACACGGATAAATTCTTCACCGATGATTTTTCTTTTTGTCTCCGGCTCCCTTGCACCGGCCAGCTTCACGTAAAATCTCTGCTGGGCATTTACGCGGATGAAGTTCAGTTCATAGTTTCCTTCCGGTCCGAAAATTGCCTCTACCTCATCGCCCTCATTCTTACGAAGAAGCCCATGGTCCACAAACACACAGGTCAGCTGGTTGCCGATGGCCTTAGACATGAGTACTGCTGCCACGGAAGAATCCACACCGCCGGAAAGTGCGCAAAGCACCTTACCCTTACCAACCTTCTCACGTATTGCCTTCACCTGCTCCTCCACAAAGGCATCCATTCTCCAGTCGCCTTTGCAGCCACAGATATTTCGCACAAAATTGTAAAGCATCTTAGAACCATACTGGGTATGCAATACTTCAGGGTGGAACTGAATCGCATACAAATTCTTCTCCACACACTGATCCGCCGCTACGGGACAATCCTTAGTGGTAGCCACGATTTCAAAACCGGGTGCCGTCCTTGCAATATAATCAAAGTGACTCATCCAGCACACGGATTCCTCCGGTACCCCTTCAAAAAGCGGAGAAGAGGTATTTACCTTAAGCTCTGCCTTACCATACTCCCGCACCTGGGCCCGCTTTACCTCGCCGCCCAGCGCATGGTTCATCAGCTGCGCGCCATAGCAAAGTCCCAGCACCGGGATGCCCAGCTCAAACAAGGCAATGTCGCAGGTAGCTGCCCCTTCCTCATAACAGCTGTCGGGACCACCGGTTAAGATGATTCCCTTAGGATTCATGGCTTTAACCTTTCCAAATCCACCTTGTAGGAATAGATTTCGCAATACACATTACACTCTCTTACCCGTCTGGCCACCAGCTGATTATACTGCCCGCCGAAATCAATGACTACTACCAATTCCTTTTTCACGTATCTCCTCCTGGGACTAATCCATAGTCTTTATAAAGGTCTCTCTGCGATATTTCTCGTCCAGACCTTCCACAAAACGTTTTTTAATATATAAGAAATCCTCAATATCCATAAGAACATGGTAGAGGATTGCTCTACTTTGGAATTCTTCCATATCCTGAGGTAAGTGGTCTTCTTTCAAATCATTCAAAATCTCATGAAGCTTATCAACCTGCATTTCCAGGGAATCCATCTTCCCAAGGCAGGCATTCATAAAGTCCAGGTAATCCGCCACCACATCTGCCTGTACCGGCATGGAACGCATTCGCTGCATCTCCTCATGAAGACTCCGCAGCATATCAACCTGTAAAAGGCGCATTTCAAAATAATCAACATAATAGGTCGGATGATCTGAAAAGGAATTGTTATTGTACTCGATGGCATCCTGAATGAATTCCTTTAGCTTATCCTCCAGATTTTTGATATCATCCCACACACTATGTGGCAGGTCTTCTTTCCTCAGATACGATGACAAATGTGTCAGTATCCCTTGCAGATTGTCCTCCACATACTTCATATCTTTCAGAATCTGTTTCTCACTGCCTTTATTATTATTGAAAAAGCTAAGTATTACCGCAATCACAATACCGATAAAAACAAGGGCAAATTCGTTGGCAATAAATCGCAGACTAAAATCCATTTCCGTAAAGAAATGTGCACCAATGACCGCATTCACCGATAGTGTGGCGCTCCAGCCCATCAGCTCGTTGATTATGATGATAATGAACACGAACAGACCATATTCCAGCCAGCCGCCCCCCAGATGATTAAACACCAGCCAGCACACTGCCACAGAAATAAAGAAAGTAACCACACGGTAAAATGACAAACGTATGGTTTCCCATCTGGTGGTCAGAATAGTCAGTAGCGTAATAGTACCTGCAAATATCTGATATTGCAGCTCCAGAAAGCTTGCCAGCAGAATTGCCAGACTACTGCCCAAACCGATTTTAATTGCCTTCACCAATATTCGTTTCATCCGCTTTTTATCTTTAATAATGTTCATTCAAGTCTCCCTTTTATCAGTAATATCCCTATTTTTACACATTTTCATGCATGTGTAAATATTTTTCTTTCGTCGCAAGGCCGCCCCGGATGTGCCTCTCGGACTTGTTAACATCCAGAACCTGGCGCACACTTTTGGCAAGACTTGGATTGATGGTCTGCAGCCGCTCAGCGCAATCCTTATGTACGGTTGTTACGATTTGGAATGGTTGTGGTTGGGGTTGTTTTGTCTGTGGTGATTTTGCCTTTTGTTTTCTTGCTTTCTTTTGTTTTTTGACCGTCTACTTGATATTCACTTGTAGAGCTTCCCATTGTAGCTGTTCCCGCTACTTTCTCAGCTTCCTTCGAATCATCTATGCTATTTTCATCATCCTCTGTTCCTTCAATCAACACCGTTTCATCCAGTCCCAAATCTCCGATAAGACGCAGGAAAATATCTACGTTACCCTCCTTGTCCACTTCGATTTTCTGAATCAGACGCTTGAGCTGTGTGTTGGTCATTTCGTGAACATCCGTAATATCTTCCATCTGTTTAAAGGTGCTGTTAAGAATCACTTCCAACTGTTCCCCCTTGGTCAAATGATAAGATACCATTTTCAGCTCATTTTCCAATCGGTCTATCTCTTTTCGCATGCCACCGATTTTCTCATTCAATTCCTCTCTGGAAATCAAATCATCGGTATACATGTCCATATATTTCTCACGGGACTTGCGCAATCTGTTTAGTTCTGCGTTGAGTTCCTTTTCGTATTCAATATTTTCATCCTTTGCTTTGTAAACACGTTGAAATTCCTTGATCACATGGTCAATAACTTTTTTCTTTTTGCTGAGCACTTCCTGAAAGTACTCCTGCAATACCTGAATCAATTCTTCTTCATCCACTGTAATTGCATTTGGACAACTAT
>CAZOSU010000117.1:0-7831 GCA_964582515.1 uncultured Acetatifactor sp.
TAAAGGCCAGGTCTTCTCAACACCAACACCGTTAGAAGACTTTCTAACAGTAAAGGTCTCTCTGTTGCTTCCGCCCTGTCTCTTAATTACGGTACCCTCGAAAACCTGAATTCTCTCACGGTTTCCTTCCTTAATCTTACCGTATACCTTAACGGTATCGCCTACAGCGAACTCGTCAACGGTAGCTTTTAACTGTTCTGCTTCGATTTCCTTGATAATTGCAATATTGCTCATTTTATAAGCCTCCTTATTCAACTGGATGTTCTTAATACGCTTGGTAACAGAGGACCATCTCATTTTTCGCAACGTGAAGATTATACCACGATAAATCCATAAGTGCAAGCACTTTTTAAAGCATTATTCCGAATTGTTCCGTATTTATGCACTGCAGAATCCTATTATATTACATTTTTTCTCCATATACAAGGCAGGCGCATCGAAATCCTCCGGCAACAGTAGCTGCATCTCCTCTCTGGAAAGCATTTTTCCGTTATAGCTCCCCATCAAACGCCTGCTCTGTTTCATCACCGCCTGTTCTAAAAGGTTGCGGGCATAACGTCCGTTTCCAAACTCCTTTTGTAAAACAGCTCTTGTAAAAATAGTCCTGCACTTTTCCAGCGCTTCTTCCTTAAGTACATATCCCCGCTCTTCACTCATCAGCTTAAGTATGGCCAGCATCTCTTCCGTATTGTAATCCGGAAAATCCAGATGAAACGAGATTCTGCTTCGCAAACCTTCGTTTTTGTCCAAAAAGCTTTTCATTTTATCGGGATATCCTGCAAAAATCACAATAACCTCGGAGCGCATATTTTCCATTTCCTGCACAATCGTATTGATGGCCTCGTCCCCAAAGCTACCTGACCGTTCTTCTACCAGAGAGTATGCCTCATCAATAAACAGTACACCGCCTCTGGCTTCCTTAAACTTCCTTTTCACCATATTTGCAGTCCAGCCCACATATTTTCCCACCAGCTCAGCCCTTCCGCACTCCACCAGTCTGGGATTCTGTATCAACCCCTCCTCATACAAAAGCTCCGCTAAAAGCCTTGCCACCGTTGTCTTGGCACTTCCGGGATTTCCGGTAAAAATCATATGCAACGCACAGCGTTGTTTTTCCATTCCCAGTTCAAAACGCATTTTCTCCATCCTGTGCATGGCAAGAATTTGTGCTGTCACCTGCTTTATATCGGAAAGACCAATCATTCTCTGCAGCTTTTTATAGGCAGTCCCTGCTTCCTTATCCTCCTTAACCCTTACCTTATCCTGAATCCCATAGGAAATATATGCCTTTTGATAAATGCTTTTCTTCACCCAGTCATCGTAAAATTCATAAATATCCGATAACCGATAGGAGTCCTTTAACGCAAGCTTTTCCTCCTCCCCTTTTTCCCACAGACACCTATACTCCGACTTTTTCACCAGCTTTTCAAACAGGGACTTGGCCTGTGCCCTGTCACCGGTTCCCTCCGACAATTCCACAATACGTAAATCATCACATACCTCATTTAACAAAGCCTTGGCGTAGCTTTGCTTTGAAAATATCTCTACAAAGATAAACAATACCTTACGATGATACTTATTGACCATTTTCCCGACAAAGCTTACCACTTCATTATAGGAGGTAGCATATTCATTCACCGAACTTGCCTCGTAATTCAGCGGAAGCACCACGCATCCTCCGTGACTGCTCTTCACCATATGTTCAAAATCCAATTCATCATAACAACGCTCCGAAAGCTCGATCACATGGTTTACACGTCCACTGAGAAGACGCTTATTATTCTGCAAGGAAGCAATCAACAGCTCCAGCATTTCATTTGCCGACGCATCACTCCCCGCCGTCAAATGATAATGCACCGGATGGTCTACAAACATCTTTAAATTATCCTTACTATAAATCCGTTGCAGTTCCTCCAGAAAATCTCCTCCCGCCAGAATTTCCGTCGCTCTTTTTTGCGCGTTCTGCAGAGACATTCTTTTGGCTGAATATAGCTTCTCCGCCACACGAAAGGTTCCATTGGTATCAAAATCCAGCTTTAACTCACTGACAATCCTTCTCTCACTCCGAAGAAGATTACTACAATCACCATCCGATATGGCTCCCTTAAATTTCCCCACTGTAATCTCCTCACATCTTGCCAGTCTGCATTCCTGTCCCATACTGGAACACAATATCTCCAGCACTACCTTCCAGACCCTCTTTACCCCCATCTCCGCCTTGACAGCAAGTACCATGTCCAGCCTTCCCTCCTCCATACGGCAAACATAAGCGTAAACAAAATCCGGGCGGCTCTTTAATACCCTCAGCTTCCTATTCAGTTTATTTCCCAAAGTCCTCTCCCTATCCTCTGTTTTCCCGGCTTCCTCCCCACTGATTTTCTCTTCCTCATATTCCACTACAAACTCATAAAAAATCATAAGCAGCCTCCTCATATTCTTGTAACAAAACCTTCAGCTTATCATATCGTAAATCCTTTTCCCGCATATTCTCGCAGTCCACACGAAACATATCCAGAAATGGTTTTAAATACTCATATTCGCCTAGAATCTCTGCTCTGTCATACAATCGAATGATTATCATCAACATCTCCTGCGCCGTAGCCACAATATCTATTGCTCTGACCGGTCCCATATATTCCATATCCTCGATGACCAATCGGACCAATCGCTCTGACATATTGTCAAAGATACGTCTTCGAGCGTCCCCGCTCAGTCCTCGCAGGGCAAGCGCCAATTTTACATTATCTATCTCACGAAGTAGTCTTTGGATTTCCTTATCCCCTAAATCACACAAGGTGTAATCAATCAGCTTCATCACAAAATAACCATCGTCCTTTGGATTCCACAGCCTTTTTCCAGCACATACACGTTCTATCATTTCCCGAGTAGTCTCTTCGCATTGCTTCTTTTCCTCCCCCTTAAGCAATTCCTCAAATGCTCCATAAAGCGTTTCCGGAAGAAAGCTCTTCATCTTCTCCTCCACAATTCTGGGATTGTTCCCTGCCTGAATCACCAGAGCTCCCTCCAAATATATCAGGCTACAAAGCGCATCACAGCCCTCCTGTAAGCTTACGTAATATCTTCTCCATCCCATATCCCGTATATCCGCCGGTTCTGTACCATCCAACACCAGCAGAAGCAAAAACTTCAAAAACTCTTCCCCCTGATACTCCTCTCCTTCTAAAACAGTCTCCTCTAAGGCCAGCAACCCCTCCTTTCGCGCAATGGCTGCCAGCCTGCAGATATTCCACACCGCCTGCAAAAGACTTGCTTCCTCCTCCTTTGTCAACTCCTTGATTTCCCTATGTAATCTTCTTAATTCTTCATAATGCTCTGCTTTCATATTACTGTTCCTCCTTCACTCTACACAAAAAGTCCGTATCCTCTGGCAGCCTGTCCCACTTTTCCGGCTTCTGAAATTCCGAAAACATATACAATGGAAACGACTCCAAGATAAACCTGTTGGGAAATACATATCCCCTATTGGTGTTATACAGTCTCATATTAAGCCCCGCAGAATAATCCACTTCGATATCAGAAAACAGTTCTCTTAAAACCTCCTGCCCCCAATACGTCACCAGGGATGCATGTCTTTCATATTCCTTCTTTGTCCTTTTATCCGCCCGGCCCAGCAAAACGCTTCCGATTAATCCGTCCGGCTCATAGGAGAGCATGGATGCAATCCTGTGTCCCAGATACACATACATGTAATAACCCTTGGACGCCCACTCCCCCGATGCTTCATCCTTGTACATTTTTTCATTGAAATCCACCCACACATATAAAAGCCTCCAATCTTCCTGTCCCCTTCTTCTTGCCTTATATACGGCAATGCCTGCCCTTCCCCTTTCATCAAAAACCTTTAGTTCCACGTTTTTCATAGGCAATCCTCCCGCTTACAACCTTCTGACCTTTACACTCCATATGAAATTGTCAATGTTCATCCTTACTGTAAAAGGAGAATATCATATCACCATGACATTTTTTGTCATGCACAAAAATACCCTAAAAAGAAAAAACAGTGACCTTCGCCACTGCTTTTTTCCAAAACTATCTTTCGCTAATATCTTCCGTACGGATTATTATTGTTTCATCAAAATAGTTACTTTTTGTTGTCCAAATCTTACACTGATAAGTGCGTGCCAGCTCGTTTACGTAATCTGCATTTGCTTCGTAATAGTCCAGTGCACTTTCTTTTTCTCTCTCCTCCACGGTCATCTCCTCCGACGGAAGCTCATGATTTGTCAATAAAAGTACCCTCTCCACATCTTCTTTCCAATTAAGACATCCCTCAAAGGAATCTATGTCCAAACCGGAAAGTGCCGAATATAGCTCCATCTTCTGGTACTGCTTCAAAATCTCCCACACATCCTCCATTCGGGATTTCATAAACAGCTCTTCCTCCGAATATCTCTTCATTCCTTCTAAATGTTGCGGGATTCCGCTGGTCTGGGAAACACATGCCGATTTTGTCGATTTCACTTCAATTAAAAGTAGCTTTGCCGGCTTTCCGTCCTTGAACCGCAGAGCAAGAATATCCGGCTCGTTTACGCCGATTTCATTTCTTATAGAGCTTTCTTTAAACTTCTGTGCAAACTCCAAATCATAAGCAAATACAGCCGTTTCCTCTTTTCCATCTGTGGATTTCATATGCTGAAATAGTCTTTGCTGCCAGCGTTTTTCCACATAGGAAGGCTTACGATTCTCCGAGGCAGTGCTTACACCGACTTTTTCACGGAACATATCCTTCTCCAGCCGAATATTAAAATAGGATTTCATGATACAAAGAATTTCTTTATAGGACGCTTCTATCTTCTCACACTCATAAGGACTTCCAGCCTTTCGTGACCACTGCACATATCCGATTCCCGGTCTGCCATCCTTGTCTATTTTAAAGTCCTGTCCCTCCTGTTTTTCCGATACCTCTTTAAAACCTATTGTATCTTGATCCTTTAAGCGCTTTAACGGTTCTAAACAATCCTCCGCATCATAATACCTGGCGTGGTCATAATTAAATCTCACTTTATAGTCCTGATTATTCTTTTTTCCGCCAAGAGAAAGCTCCCAGACCACATGATTACAATAATATATAATAATTGCACCATTACTGCCGCTATTACCACGCAGAGCCACTACCAAATCCTTCGAAGGCTCCTTAACAAATTGATTGAACTGATAAAACATCCCCTTTGGATTTACAAAAGCATCAAATAAGGGACCATAGTTTTCCTTACTCCTATCCCCCACATAACGGTGTTCCTTTGCCACGATTTCCTTCAGCGCCTCCTGCTTCTTAAAGCTAAGCTCGTGCACTCTCTTTTTTACTATGGTTTTTCCTTTGATGATTATCATTTTCTTATACTTCTCTGCAATGTTTAAAAGTAGGAAGCCTTCCGGGTGTTCGGTATGCATAGGAATGATTTCTTCCCTCGGCTCTACAGCCTCAATTACCTTTTCAATCATTTCCGCACTGGCATGTCCGCTGGTATGAGGCTGTACAAAGCGATTCCTGTCCTTAAAGGGCTGAAAAAAATCTATCCATTCCGGAATCTTTGCTGCTCTTTTCTTATCAATGTACCCATCCCACATAGAATACACCATCAGAGGATTTTTATCTGCGAAAAGCTCCACCCAATGCTTAGCATCCTCTCCCGGCTTAATAATACATAAAAAGCCCTTTTTCTCCATTGCTGCTCTCTGCTCTGCCGGATTCTCCCAATGCTCTCCGTGCAATCTACCATCCAAATTGAGGGTATGAATATTATCAAAACGATAATGAGAGGTTCTGGCTCCGGCTGTCCTTGAGAAAGTTTGCAACTGGGTAGTCATATAATAGTTATAGCAGTAGGTCTCCATATTATATGCTTTGGCTGCACGGTAGAAGGATGCCAGAGAGTCCAGATTGGTGGACGACACCACCAAAAAAACATATCTGTTCTCCCTAAAATAGCTCTTGGCTTTTTCTTCTAAATTTTCCTCCGACAAGCATTCCTCAAACTGTCTGTCCCCAATCATAGTGCCTTCGGTAATCAGATAATCCACCTGCCGGCCGGCTTCATGGACATAATGTTTAATTACCTTCATCATAGAGGCACCTCGAAAGCCATGCCCTCTGAAATCTCCTGTATGAAGAGCTACCTTTCCATCTGCCTCGATAAGATACATGTAAGCATCGTAGGCGGAATGGTCCACGGAATAAGGCGTAATCTTTATTCCTTCTATCTCCTTAATAGGAACATTCTCCGTTATCTCCTTAATCCTATTGCTTTTTAACAACGTGACCTTCTCGTTCTCTTCTTTCTGCAACTCCGGAACCTTCGCCAGCGCTGTATGAATATTGAGCATAATCTTCCTCGCCGTACTCCCCATATATATGGGCACATTTTTATCCGGTATATCAAAAATGCCTCCTACATGGTCCCCATGATAATGAGTGATAAAAAGAGCGTCCACCTTATTTTTTTCCCAATCAAATTTCTCCTGTTTTTTCTTAGCCCCCGGAAGCGCTAAACCATAATCAATCATGATTCTTGCAGTGCTTGTGGTAATAACCGTAAAACAACCACCAATCTGATGTGCATTGTATATTTCAATCCTCATCTCACGCATCCCTCCTTATCTTTCCCCATACATTGCCAGCATGTTCTCTATCTTAGTCCGCATCTCTGCCCTAAGGGTGACAGGCCGAATAACCTCCACCATATCCCCTAAGCCAAGCAGCCACATCATGATGCCTTTTCCATAGACCTCTGCTTCAAATATCTGCACGCCGTCCTTGGCCGATATCACTCTGGCTGTAGGTAGCCTATCCAAAACAGCCTCCGTATTGCCACCTCGGTATTTAAACTGAAGCTTTGTAATTTCTCCCTGAAACATAAACTGGATACGCTTTCGAAATTCCCCTTCCTCAAACCGGTTGGCATATTCTATGCGAAACTTTTCCCCAATCTCCCTGTATTCCTGTATCCTGTCAATCCGATAAACAGCCGGATAATTGTAAATTCTGCAATAAGCACCTTTAATGTTTTTCTTTACAATATTGGCAATCAAATAAAAATAATATTCCGAGAAAATCACTGCCAGAGGTTGTACTACAGAGCTCACTAAATTTCCTTCGTCGCCACCCTTACGATAGCTTAGCTCCATCAGATTTTGTTCTTTGACCTCCCGTCCGATTTCCCAAAGCTTATCCTCAATGGCAGAGCTGTTTCTAAGCTCCACATAATGGAATTTCTCATTGGCAATCAAATCGGTAACCATTTTCATGTTCTTCTGTGGAACACAGCCCGCAATCATTTTGTCCAAAATCTCACCGATTTCCTTCTTGGTAAAAGCCCTGCTCTCTAACAAAATCTTACTGACTGCAAGTATTTCACTGTTGGTCATCAGAGACCCTTTTGCTCCGGTTAAAACAAAGCCCTTCTTTTCTCTACTATACTCCACATTCCTTACATCTCCCGGACTACTAACCACACGTTCCGAAAAATACTTTCTGATCTGATCAATGTCACGCTGGATGGAACGTTCATCCACTCCAAACTGCTTTGCCTCTTCTGCCTTATTTATCACTCTGCCCTCGCATAAACGAACATATATATCCAGAATGCGTAGTGATTTATCCTGCTTGTCCTTCATATCGCCTGCTCCTTTTTCAGAACAATTATAGTACTTCATTCCTATATTATATTCTAATTCTAGCTTATAGGAAAGACATATTATGTCATGGCAAAAGAAAAAAGCCTATAAATAATTATAAGCTTTTAAATCCAACCCAATATAAAGGCTCTTCCGCCATATACAAGCCGTTTTTCTCCTGTAACTTTATAGAAGC
>CAZOSU010000118.1:0-7773 GCA_964582515.1 uncultured Acetatifactor sp.
ACTTCGTCATGGTAGATATTGTGCAAATCCTTACAGCAGGCAATGATATTCTTTGCCTTGTTGTGATAAAAGCCCGTGGGCTTGATATCCTGCTCCAGCTCCCGCAGGTCTGCCTCCGCAAAGGCCTGAATGCTGGTGTATTTCTTAAACAAATCCTCGGTAACAATATTCACTCTGGCATCGGTACACTGGGCACTGAGCATGGTCGCAATTAAAAGCTGCCAGGCATTCTCGTGATTTAGATAACACTTGTACTCTGTTCCATACTCCCCATCCAGCGCAGCCAGAATTTCTAAGGTACGTTTTTTCATTCAGGTCTCCTAATGGCTTTTTTCCAGCCATTCCTTTACTTCTAACAGATTATTAAATATCTTGTGGCTCTTTTCCCTCATTTCCTCGTCCGGCTGTATGATATCCGGCACCATAATGGGCGCCATTCCCGCCGCATATGCCGAGCGGATACCATTAAAGGAATCCTCTATGGCGATGGCATCTCCCGGCTCAACACCCAGCTTCTCGCAGGCCATCAGATAAATATCCGGCTCGGGCTTACTCTTTTTCAGCATATCCCCACAGGTAAGCTCCTGAAAATAATCAATGATTCCCGCATCCGCCAGTTCCTGACGCACACAGGCCTCTCTGGTGGAGGATGCCAGACCGATGATATAACCATTTTCCTTCAAAAAAGCTAATAACTCAAAAACCCCCGGCTTCATAGGCAGCTCCCCGCCATCTGCCTTGGCATGGTATCTGCGGGAAACCTCCTTTGTATAAGTGTCATAAGGGAAATCTTCACCGTAAGCCCGGAGGAAAATCTGCTTTGTTTCCACAGCATTCACACCCAGACACTTATACATATTTTCTTCAATATTGGGGATGTTGTGCTGCTTCCCCAAGTCTACCCAGATATCCAAAATCATTTTCTCGGAGTCAAAGATGACTCCATCCATATCAAATACCACTGCTTTGTACATGTGATGTTCCTTTCTTTATAAGCATTTTTGAATCATTTCCGGATCATCCAGTGCCATCTCCAAAAGGCGGCTTAAGATTCCGGTATATCCTTTGCCCAGGGCCTTTGCTTTTTTCATAGTAGCTGCGGATACACGCAAAGTAAGTACCTGCTTTTTCCTTGCCTCATTTCTCTCCCGCGCCAGCCGTCCCAGCTCTGCAAGCTGCTCCTCTGTGAGCTCCGGACAATCTTCATCGAAAACGATGGGGCGTTTGGCCGCCTCTTTTATCCTCTTCTTTTGTTCACGTGTCAGCTTACTCTTACCATCCAATTCATAGTATACCGTTGCCATAATACATCTCCTCCTCTCTTTTCGTGGCTAGTCTAGCAGAGATAATGCGGATGTTAACCTCTCTCTCTACGTAAACAACAAATAAAATCTTCTTTACTCTTCCAATTGTAATAAACCGGTCCTCCTCATCGCTATGCTCCACATCGTATATTTCTAGCCTATTATCATCCAGAAAAACTTCCGATGCCTCTTCAAATGCAATTCCGTGTTTTCGAAGATTAACAATTGATTTCTGTTCGTTCCACTCAAATCCCAATACACTTTCCTCCTTAAGTATAACTTTTTGTAATACACTTTGCAATACATTCCATATATTGCCACCTATTCTGTTTTGCATCTTTGAGAAAAAAGGGCGAACGCCCGACGATTGCAGCCAAGAACTGCCTGCAAAAAGATATTATCACAAACGTACTCTCGTAGTCAATATCATCAAAAAAAACTGCACACAGCCTTTCACCATGTGCAGCATTTGCGCCAAAGCTCACTGTCAATCTCCACGCCACGTAATGCCTTTACAACAATTCCCTGAAAAGCATAGAATACCGCCCATAAATAGAAGCATAAAAGCAAGCGGATAATTCTCCCCAAGAGAGATTTAGCCGTTTCTTTCTTCTGGTAATCCAGCAAAAAGGTCCCACTGAGCGTCATGAACACCGGTACTGCAAAACGTGTAATCACATTGTATGCTGTCATTACTGTAAATTCCCTAGAGCTCACAGGTACAGAGTTCCAGTAGCTTGAAGACACATGTAACAAGACAATCATAAAACAGCATAATGCACGCAACCACTCAAAATTGGCTACTCTTTCCTTCGAATTCTGCATATAATCTCCTATCCCACCACCACAGTCCGGGCATCTCCATTCAGCGGATTGCGATGCTTATAATCAAACAAAACAAATCTGGGCTCTACGCAATATGTGGGCGTCTCCTCCCATACGGTATAGTGAAAGGCTTCCAAATGCGTCATCTTACTGAGCTGTTTGGAGTCATACCCCTCATAATCCGGCAAAAGCATCCTCTCCTGTGCTTCCTTCTCATAAAAAGCACGGCTCTGTTCCTTATATAATCCCAAGTCCGCCGCAAAATCCGGGCGACTCTTTAAATTCTCCCGAAGATACATGTCATAAGTCAGAAGCTCCTTATATATTACCTCATTTTCCCCATCCTTCTCCGTGGCAAAATGTAGCAGCACATGATAACGATATCCTCTGGCAGGACTTTGCAGAAAATATCCCTTCCTCTCGTAAAACTCCGCTAACGCCTCATACATGGCAAAAGGATGTACAAAAGCCCTTCCCAAAAAGCGAATGGTATTCACAAACTGATTACTATTGTAATACATCTCCACCATCTCTTCTACCTTCTTTAATCGAAGCACATCCTCATAGGAAAGCCACTTGGTATATAGCACCTCATAAGGCGGCTTATCCATACAGCAGATACCAAATTCCTCTGCTCTGTCCCACATCTCACTACCGCGAAGCAGCTTTAAGAAGCCCAGCTGTAGCTGCTCCGGTTCCATTTTATATACCCGATTAAACGAATTGACAAATGTGTCATAATCCTCATAAGGAAGCCCGGCAATCAAATCCAAGTGCTGATGCACATTCTTCCCCGCATTTATCCTTACCACTATCTGCTCCAGTTTTTCCACATTCATGGTACGATTGATGGCTTTTATGGTCTCTGGGTTGGTGGACTGTACACCGATTTCCAGCTGTGCCAGTCCCGGCCGCATCTGCGCAAGAAGCTGCAATTCCTCTTCGTTTAGTATATCGGCGGAAACTTCAAAATGAAAGTTGGTGACACCATTGTCATGTTCTAAAATATATTTCCAGATAGCTATTGCATGGTCATGATTGCAGTTAAAGGTCCTGTCTACGAACTTCACCTGCTTCACCTTATTGTCCAGGAAAAACTGTAGCTCTTTTTTTACGGTATCAATATTTCTGAGACGCACCCTTTTATCAATGGAGGACAGACAATAGCTGCACCGGAAGGGACAGCCCCTGCTGGACTCATAATAGATAATCTTGTTCTCAAAGGTCTGCAAATCGTCGTATAAAAAGGACAGACTACTGATATCCGTCAGCTCTCTGGGAGATGTAAAACCACCGGGCAGACTTAAGCCCGCAATCTCAGAAAGCTCCTTATCCCCCTCCAGATAATGCTCCAAAAGCTCTGAAAAAGTAGCTTCACCTTCTCCAACCATGATACCGGCAAGTCCTGAATATTCTCCAAAAAGCTCCGGCCCGCGATAGGTCACCTCCGGCCCTCCCAGCCAGATGGGTGTGTGCGGCAACAGCTTGGGCAGCTCCCTTACCAGCTCCAAAATCATGGTAATATTCCAGATATAACAGGAGAATCCTATCACATCCGGCTTTCTGACATAAATGTCAGCCAGTATTTCACCTACCGAATTGTTGATGGTATACTCCGCCAGCTCCACATGCTCTCGTTTTTCCTCCGGCACATAGGCTCTAAGGCTGTAGATAGCCGGATTGGAATGTATATACTTTGTATTTAACGCCGCCAGCAAAAATTTCATTACAGCTCCAGCTTCCTTTCGATTTCTTCCCAAACACTGCGGTCCAGCTCTGCAATGGGGCTGCCTCCACTGATTTCAAAGGCCATATTCACCGCATCGGTAAAATAATTATATCCTGTCAGAAGTGATTTCTTAATACCCTTACTAAGTACTAATGAAATCTCATCCAAACCGCTTTCCTCAAATGCCTTAATCTGAGCATCCACATCATAGCTAATGGACTTAAGCTCTGCTCTCCAGCCATTTTCATCCCCATACAGATACGCAAACTCCGCATGACGTCCCTTATGGTCAATAGGCATGCCCAAGGCACCCACATTCACATACATCTTTTTACCACTACGATAAATCTCCTGATGGTGGCTGTGCCCCCCAATCAGATAATCCGTGGCAAGCTCTGCAAGCACCGGGGCCCTGCGCTCCGGATGCAAATGAAAATTCCCCCGGCTCTCCCCCGGCGCCCCGTGCACGATGGTCAGCGGTGGCACTCCCGGCAAACAAAGCTCCATGGTATTGGTCAGGCTCTCAAAAAAGGCAAAATCCTTCTCTCTAAGATGCTCATAGGTGTAAAGTAACGCTCCGTCGGAGGTATAAGGCTTCCAGCCCTGGTCCGTTTCCCGATTGGAAAGCATGTACTCCTCCCGATTTCCCCGAAGGATATGACAGGGATAATCCTCCATCATCTGATACAGCATATCCATGGTTTTTTCAGGATAAGGGCTGTCTGTGATGTAATCCCCCAGCCCGATGATACCATCCACAGGATGCTCCTTTACATACTGCAAAAATGCCTCAAAGGCTTTTAAATTTGCATGAATATCACTTACTACTGCTAAAATCATTGATTGCTCCTTCTATTTCCAGCTATTTTAACACCAACAAAATTACTATCACCCAAAACAATATCATAGGAATTGCATAATACCACTTCTTCGGTTTCCCGTTCTCCCAGATACCCTCCGCGTTCTGCCGGTTTCTTTCCAGCACGTCCCCAGGTATAAATTTTACTGTCAAAGAAACCAGCAAGGGCAATAAAATCAGGTCATCCAAATACCCCAGTACCGGAATAAAATCCGGCACCAAATCAATGGGCGAAAGGGCATACACTACCGTAATGGCAGCAAATATCTTGGCAAACAGAGGTGTTTCCTTATCCTTCAGTGCCAGAAAAATAGCAGGTATATCCAGCTTTAACTTTTTCGCACGTTCCTTCAAATTCATTTGTGCAACTCCTCATCACGGCTCTTCAAACAGCATCTGCAGCTCCACATCTTCACAATCATATCCAACGATTTTCAACCTGTTTTTCCCGCTCTTTAAGGAAACGGTCTTGGTCACAAGCTCCTCTGTGGAAGCTTCCGGCACACATTCCAGCACAGTAGTTACATTTCCATCCGCATCAATATGTACCACCTTAGCCTGTCCCGCAGAAAGAGTAAACATAAAATCAATCTCTATATCCTGTTCCTCTTTTATGGTCTTCGACCACAAAGTTTGCCGTCCGTCAAACTTAGAAACCGTCAGCGAGTATCCCCCATCGATAGGATTAAACACCGAAGATTCCTTTGCATAACGGTCGCCCGTCTGGGCAATCTTCTCTGCCAAGTCATACTCCTGCCTGGCAAATTCATTGTTGCAGCCTGATAAAAGCAGGCAAAGTAATACTACTAACAGTCCCTTACATTTTTTCATATTTATGTTCCCTCTCTATAATGCAATATTAATCATCGAGCTGTAATCCGGCTCTGACAGCACCATCCTCATCCGTTCCGACAATGCCAAAGCCATATTCGGAAAATAGCTTTGCACTAGCCTCATTATCCGGATGCCACGCTACAAACCCTTTCCAGTAGGGCATCTCCGTATAAATTCTCTCTATCTCATCCCAAACTCTCTGCGGTGCAGAATAGTGAATATTGAGATTGACACAAAATGTCTCCATTGCATTATTTCCTTTGCGATTTTCAATTACTTACAATTTCTTCTCCATCTGAATATAAAGCCCCTGCTGAAACACAATTTCAAATCCAGCTCTGCGATATATGGTTACCGCAGGTTCCAAGGTAATTCTTGTATCTAAAAACAGTGTGTGACATCCCTGCCCTCTTGCATAATCTTCCACAATACCTAATAGCTCCTTAGATACTCCTCTGCCCCAAAATTCCTCTTTTATAAACAGGCGTTTCACCTCGCCTACGCTCGGTCCTTTTTCTCGGTACGCCACACACCCCACAAAAGAATCCTCCACATACACACCCCATACCTTTTCGAGATGCTCATGTTCACCGTATCTGGTGTAATACACCTTATCTTCCCCTAAGAAATTCAGCATAAACTCGTCATACTCTGAAAAAAGCTGCAGAACCTGCTCGTCGCAAGCGCTTGTCGATTTGATTTTCATAGCTGCTCCTCCACATTCTCTAAATAAAGTACTTCCTTCCTCTTCTCCTTGGCATACGCAATCTCGCTTTTCACGCTCTCTCCGATATAACCACCCACATTTACCACAAAAATGGCATCGGATAAATCGATTTTCGCCCGATGTAGTTCTCCCAGCAAATCCTTTTCCGAGTCTGACAACTCTCTATCCAAAACGTGTGGCACGATTCCTAACACCACATATCCCTTTTCTAACTCCAACCGCTCTGACACTTCCTGTATTTTGTCCCAGAAACGAACAGAACCGCATAATGTCACTACTTTTCTCTTTTGCATTTTTACTTCATCCCCTCTAATACAGCAATCAGCTCCCGCCAATCATAAATATTCTTAACAACCAAAATTGGCTCCAAAATCTAAAAAATCCTCCCAAGACCCTACGCATCCCAAAATATCTACTCATATCTGCCTAAAATCCACTTACTTTTGCTCCAAATGTAAACTTTTTCTCTATAGGCCCTATAAGTTCTCCTAAATAGGGTCTAGACAATATTTCTTTTAAACTGGAGCACTTTCCACCGCTATTTCCCCAAAAAACAAGTCTATTCTTACACCAGCTAGGGTCTTTATAAAAAAATTCCTTTTTCAGAGCCATTTTCCTCGTCATCCCAGCAGAGACATGATGCGAGAAGCGCATCTTGCTCTGATTAGTGGTCGTCAATTGTTCCTTCGTGCAAGCACGCTACTCATTTTCCTCGTCATCATAATAAAAAACTGTGCAACACCATAGTATCACACAGTTTTCCACATTTCTATAACTGATTAATAAACCGTCTAAAGCCCTCTCTGCCTTCCGCGGTATTCTTGTACACACCGGCATCCTCCAGTACTTCCATGAAGACCAGACCGATTTCGTCCTCTACAATCTTGTCAATATTGGACGCATCGATTTTCTCATACTTAGGGCTGAATTCCTCCACCCAGTCTGCGTGCTTCTCCAGCACCTCGTCGGCGCGCAAATCCTTACCGGAAAGGATTGCTTCCTTTAAGCTTGCCATCTCATCCTTTAATCTTGCAGGAAGAACTGCCAGACCCATTACCTCAATAAGACCGATGTTCTCCTTCTTGATATGATGAAGCTTTGCATGTGGATGGTATACGCCCAGAGGATGCTCCTCCGTAGTGATATTGTTACGCAAAACCAAATCCAGCTCAAAGTTCTCTCCGCGCTTTCTGGCGATAGGAGTAATGGTATTATGGGGCTCACCGTCAGTCTCCGCATATACAAATGCCGCCTCGTCGGTGTAGCCTCTCCAGGAAAGTAAAATCTTGTCCGCAAGCTCAATGATTCTTGCAGTGTCCTTACCGCTTAAACGGATAACGGACATGGGCCAGTTCACGATACCTGCTGCCACATCCTCAAAGCCTTCTACGGTAAAGCCCTCCACCACCGGAGCCTTCGCCATAGCGAACTCATAGTGACCGCCCTGGAAATGGTCATGGCTTAAGATGGAGCCACCTACAATGGGCAGGTCTGC
>CAZOSU010000119.1:0-7706 GCA_964582515.1 uncultured Acetatifactor sp.
GGAAAAGCTTGTTGAAATAGCAAAGATACAGAGTACCGAGGCTTCCAATGCCATTGAAGGTATTGTAACAACCAGCACACGAGTCAGGCAGCTTGTAGAGGAAAAAACCACCCCTAAGAACCGTGACGAGCAGGAAATCGCCGGTTATCGTGATGTTCTGAACATTATTCATGAGAGCTTCGATGCCATTCCGATTTCACTAAACTATATCCTACAGCTTCATAAGATTATGTACAGCCACATGAATAATCCAATGGCAGGAAAAACAAAACACACACAAAACTACATCTCTGCCAAATATCCGGACGGTCATGTAGAAACCATTTTCACACCACTGGCTCCATATGAAACTCCGGAAGCGTTGAACAGAATTTGCGAAGAATACAATCGTGTGATAGGCAACATGGAAGTAGAACCGCTCATTGCCATCCCTATCTTTATCCATGATTTTTTGTGTATCCATCCTTTTAACGATGGTAACGGCAGAATGAGCCGTCTGCTTACCACTCTGCTTTTATACAGATGCGAATTTTATGTTGGAAAATATATTTCATTAGAAGCAAAGATAGCTAAAAACAAAGACCTTTATTATGATGCTCTGAACCGTTCCCAAGACGGTTGGCACGAAGGATGTGAAGATGCTCTTCCATTTATAAAATATTTTCTTGGAATCGTCCTCGCTGCGTATAAGGATTTTGAAGACCGATTTGCCATCGTTGAAGAAAAACTTCCTGCCATTGATGTGGTACGAAAAGCTTCTCTTAATAAGATTGGTAAATTTAACAAGCAGGATATCCGGGAAATATGTCCTGCGCTCAGTATTAGCTCCATCGAAGGAGCTTTGCGAAAAATGGTAGCTTGCGGAGAGCTAAAACGTGAAGGTTCCGGGAAATCCACTTATTATATCCGCTTAAAATAACCTTACAGGAAAGACCATTCCCTTAAACATTCTTTAGTTTTAAGGGGATGGTCTTTTTCTAAGTTTAGGATAGTGTCTCTTAAGGCTCCACAGGCTTCTCTTTATTCGCCTGTTGCTTCCCGGTATTCTACACTTCCCACATCGCTCCATGCCCGTCGGCCGGAAGCTATCACCTGCTGTGACTCCACCTCAACCGCATACATCTCCAGAATGTGCTTTTCTTCTCCACTCACAATATCTTCCTTGTATAAAACAAAGAGTTCACAGGTACCATTTTTTGAAGTCCTGTCATAAACCAAGGTAACGCCACTCCCTAAATCAATGTAAAGATTCCCCTTGGCATCATACTTTACCATATAGGAATACCCCTGCGTCTCCAACACGTTATCATATATCAGCTTTGCCGCTGTTTCTTTCCATAAAACATCATCTTCCGACGTATCTGTCATAAATGCTTCGTCATTAGCACTCGTCCCTTGCTGATTTTTCCACGCCTCTTCAAATCTCTTTTCCTCTGTAAGACACTCCACTCCCTTTGCATACTCACTATTTATCCGCTCTGCCACCAGCTTTGGCGATTTGTAATATCCTTCTTCCAGCTCATGCCATCTGCTCACATTTCCCAGAGGAAGCGTACCTGTGATTTTTTCCTCGCCCTCCCCTTGGTAAAAATACAAATAAACCGGATAATCCGCAAAGAAATCCGTCTGCTGCATCACATGCAGTATCAGCCCAGAGGCATCCTCAGCAAAGGCTGTAATATCCTCTTCCCCTTCCAGCTCCAGATATATCCAGCCAGTGCTGCCATCCACCTCCTGATGTACATAATACTCTCTGGAAAGCTCCAGGGCTTCGTAGGCCTCTGTAAAATACTTCTGCCATAGCAGCGGTATATAGTTATCCTCCACATAGGTTCCCAGCCAGTCCACATCCACGGACAGCTCCGGATTCTCCACGTCGTAAACTTCCCCCCTCCAATTCACTGCAAAATCCCTTCCATATTCCTCCTCCAGATACCTTGCTCTTTGCTCCGCATCAAATTCACAGGGTGTTCGCAACAAAAACGCCACCGGGCGATAACACTGATAGCTGGCTTCGTCCAGCGCCACGCCATGATTTACCACCAAAAGGCTTTTCGTAAGCCACCGTTCCTCCTGCAAAGAAAACATCATAAAAAACAGTGCCAAAATCGCCCAGAAACCATAGATTCCGGTCACCAATAGCCCCAGCAGTACCTTTATACCTCGTTTCCCTTCCACCACTCGGCAAAAGGCCATACCACCCCAGATAAGGAGCATGAGAGGAAGCACGATGACTAACAGCAGCTTTCCTGCAGCATCCACCCACATACGCAGAGAGTAGGCAGTACCCAAAAGGAGAAAGCTACCTGCAATATATATAAACGACAACGCCGTCACTACAAGAACGGCTCTTTTCATCCCTTTCATTTTATCTCCTTTTTTCATAAAATTTAGGCATTTCTCCATGAGCCCACGGAGAAATGCCTGCGCCTTTGCGAAGAAACTATTAATTCAATGCCTACCGGCATAATACTGCTTCCCACCTTATTCCACTTGTTTACTACCTCTTAATCTTCATATTCAAAATCATCCGTATTTACCCCCAGATTATGCAGCTTTATCCTTTGGGTCTTTAACTGATACTCCAGCTCGGGGTTATTTTCTTTCTGATACCTCTTTATGCGAATGAGATTTATATAAATATTGGTTTCATAATTCAGCATTTCTTCTTTTGTCATGTTCTCAGCCTCCATTTTCTCATCCTCCTTCTACAGGCTATACCCATATTATAAAGGATTTTTTGCAAAGTGAAAAGCATTTTATTAAGTTATAGGTATTGGTAATTTTATGAGAAAAAATCAACTGATATTGCCACAAGAACAACAAAGAACGCATCATACATGCAAAAAGAAATACAAGAAAAGGGTTCCTCTTCTCATACAGAAAAATCTTCGCCCTGTCATTATAACATAGTGACAAGGCGAAGTAAATCATCAGGATATAAATACACTCATCTTTTTCTGTACAACCCCAATCACCGGCCCGATAAAGAAAGCGCAGGCAATGGTAACAATATTTAGCGGTCCCCCCAAAAGGGCGCCGATAATCATAAAGCTGAAATCCCAGATTCGGCGCACAGCCTTAAAGGAGAGCTTCCTCTGCTTGCTGTGAAGAATAAATGGTATTCCGTCGTAAGAAGACATTCCCAGTCCCGCTGCCATGTACGCAGCCGCACCGAAGATAAATACAACCAGTACCGGCACCAAAAGCATGTAGCATGCCACTTTTTTGTCAAAGAAGCCAAGACCACCCGGTAATACAAGTCCCCACGCCCAGGTAAAGAAATCCACCAGATACCCCAGCACAATCATATTTCCGATGGTGCCAAAGCCTATCATCCCTAAGTCATTGAAGATTACAAATAAAAAGGTCACCAGATTAATAATCAGCTGCACCGTACCATAACTAAAAGGCAGATGCTTTTGCACACCAAGGGTAAAGCAGGAGCAGGGGTCCGTGCCCAAATCCAGCTGTATTAATAGGGATAGTCCCAGTGCCTGCAAACAGATTCCTACAATCATTAAAATCATTCTATTTTTAAATTTCGGTGGTCTCGCAAATGGTTTTCCTGCCATAATCTTTTCTCCTATGTATTCTATCCTTCCAAACGCTTAACACTATACCAGCTCGCTCATCAGCTCAATGCAAGCATTCGCCTTATAGAGCTCCCTGTGCATGCACAGAGCTCTGCAAGGCTCACTATACCATGTTCCTTGTACTAACTGCAAGAGTTTTACTTGCTTTTCCACCGGGTTTATGCTACGTTCAGATAAGTAATTGCTAAGGAAGTGTAAGAGGTATCTATGAATCGTTTATCAGAAAAAAAATTATTTTTATTTGACATCGACGGAACCATTGCCGTAGGAGAAACCCTTTTTGAGGGAAGCCGGGAGCTCCTTGACTACATTCACTCCATCGGCGGCAAGGCTTACTATATCACCAATAACTCTACCAAAAGCAATATGGATTATGTGACAAAATTCAAAAAGTCCTTTGACCTGGATACTACGGAGGACTTATTTATCACCTCCGGTTACATGACCATCCTTTTTCTAAAGGAGCATTATGCAGACAAAAAAATCTATGTGCTTGGCACCGGTTCCTTTATTACAGAGCTGCGCAAGAATAATCTAACCATTACGGAGACCTGTGAGGAGGATGTTGCCTGTGTCGTTGTAGCATACGATAGCGAACTCAATTATCAGAAGCTTGTGGAAGCTTGCCAAATCCTTTCCACCATGGACGTGCCCTTTTACGGAACCAACCCGGATTTGTGCTGTCCCACCTGCTTTGGCTTTATCCCGGACTGTGGTGCCATCTGTGAAATGATTACCCATGCCACCGGAAAAGTCCCCACCTATTTGGGGAAACCAAACCCGGAAGTGGTGACCCTGTGCCAGAAAGCATCCGGCTTTTCTTCGGAAGAAACTCTGGTGGTTGGGGACCGCCTTTATACCGATATCGCCTGTGGCATCAACGCGGAAGTGGACACCTGCGTGCTCTTTACAGGGGAAGCTGCCCCGGAGGATTTGATGGATACCCCCTTTAAGCCTACCTATTCATTTGACAATGTTACCCAATTATTAAAAGCCTGTAAATCCTAGGATTTGCAGGCTTTTGAAGTTAACACCTATTCTTTTTCATGACTCTTTACCGCAAAGTCTACTCCATTGTCCTTGGGGTCGTTCTCATCAAACATATAATCCTTTCCCGGCAGAACCGCATTTAAAATAATACCGGTAAGAGCACCTACCGCAAGACCGGATAAGCTGATGGTAATATCACCGATGGTAAACGCTACCGCACCTGCTGCACTGTAGTTGATACCGATGGAAAGCACCAGAATCAGTGCTGCAATAATTACATTACGGCTCTTAGAGAAGTCCACCTTGGTTTCCACGATGTTACGCACACCAACCGCAGAAATCATACCATAAAGCACCAAAGATACACCACCTACGGTGGCAGTAGGCATACAGGCGATAATAGCTGCAAACTTGGGTGAGAAGGAGAATATGATAGCAAATACTGCTGCAATTCTGATAACCAGAGGGTCATATACCTTCGTTAAGGATAATACACCGGTATTCTCACCATAAGTAGTGTTGGCAGGAGCACCAAATAAAGAAGCAATGGTGGTTGCCAGACCATCACCTGTTAAGGAGCGATGTAAGCCCGGCTCCTTAAAGAAATTCTTACCAACGGTAGAAGAAATCGCTGACATATCGCCCACATGCTCCACAATCGTAGCCAGAGCAATGGGCATAATGGTAATAATGGATGTAATAATCATAGAGACATCAGGATTTTTAAAGATTGCAAATACTGTGGACTCAAAGTGAATGGGAAAGCCCAGAAGGTCCGCCTCTGCCACAGCACTAAAGTCCACCTTCCCCATAACAGCAGCCACCACATAGGAGCCAATAACACCGATAATAATGGGTACCACCTTAATCATTCCCTTACCCCAGATGTTACATATTACCACCAGGGCAATGGCAATTACGGCAATCAGCCAATCCGTTGCACAATTGTCAATAGCAGACTGGGACAAGGTAAGACCAATGGCAATAATAATCGGTCCCGTAACGATGGGCGGGAAAAACTGCATTACCTTACCGGTGCCAAACGCCTTAATTAACGCCGCCAGAACCAGATACACCAGCCCTGCACAGGCAACACCCAGGCATGCATACGGAAGCAGCTCTTTATTGGGCTGTCCGTCAATCATAGGAGCAATCGCAAAGTATCCGCCTAAAAAAGCAAAGGAAGAGCCTAAGAACGCAGGCACCTTACACTTGGTAATAAAGTGGAACAATAACGTACCAAGTCCGGCAAATAACAGCGTAGTCGATACATCCAGACCTGTCAGCATAGGAACCAGCACCGTCGCACCAAACATGGCAAACATATGCTGCAGACCAAGCAACAGCATTTTCGGTGTTCCCAATGTCCTGGCATCATAAATACCGGATTCGCCCAGAGCAGTTTTGTTTGTTTTACTCATAAAATACCTCCTAAATATTAAAAATTTATAAAACCCTATCTATAATATTATTCTTTCCCCCAAACACCGTCAAGGAAAACCTATTGCCCTCCTCCCCAAAATTCGCTATACTTAATTTAGTAATTTTCACGAAAGGTACAGGTGATTTCACCATGAAAGAACAGTTATATACCATTCCATTAAATGAGGCTGTAGATGCTAAGGATGAGTGCCCTTTTTGCTTTGTGGAGCGGGCAATTGAACGTGACCTTTTAGACTTCTGCCTGGGCTCAGGCAGCTCCTATATGGAGGCAGATATCCGGGAAATGACCGATAAAGCAGGCTTTTGTCGTCCCCACTTTAAGAAGATGTTTGACTATGGCAATACTCTGGGCAATGCCTGGATTTTAAAGACCCATTATATGCGTATGATTGGTGAAATGCAGAGCCAGTTTAAATCCTTTACCCCGGGCAAGGTCTCCCTTATGGATAAGCTGAAAAAGAATACCGACGGCAAAAATCCCATCGGTGTCTGGGTGGCAGAAAAGGAGCAGTCCTGCTACATCTGTAATCACTTTAAGGAAACCTACGAGCGGTATCTGGATACCTTTTTCTACATGTACAGCCGTGACGAGGACTTCCGTATGAAAATAAAGGGCAGCAAGGGCTTTTGTCTCCCCCATTTCGGCGATTTATGCAATATGGCTGATGGTAAGCTGTCTGATAAGGAAAAACGTGATTTCTACGATATGATGCTCCCTCTGATGGAGACAAATATGAAGCGTCTTGCGGAAGATGTGGCATGGATGGTAGAGAAATTCGATTACAAAAACAAGGACGCTGACTGGAAAAACTCCAGAGATGCCATCCAGCGTGGTATGCAGAAGCTCAAAGGCGGTTACCCGGCGGATGACCCGTACAAAATGAATAAGTGATTAGCACAAAATCTGCAAGCCATCAAGACTTGCAGATTTTTTTCATCATATCAATATATTCCACAATTTCATCATAAAGCATATCCGGTTGGAAGGACGAATCCATAAAACGCTGGGACATAAGCCCCTGTATGGTTAAATCCAGCATTTTTCGCACCTTGATGCCATCTACTCCCGGATGCAGGCCTTCAAAGTCCACACGGCTCCAAATGCCGGCATAGGTCTCTTCCAAGGTCTGCTTCTTCTCATAGATGCACATAAGCGCCTCACTGACGTCCTCCGACTCTACCCGGTTTAAAAACATCTGCATATAAGGATAGCCCTTCATGGCATTCATTCGTGCCTGCTCCACCTGCTTCATCAGTTCAAACGTGTCGTTGGTACTTTCCTTAACTACCGTACCAAGCTCCAGCATCATATAACGCACACTGTACTCATATATGAATTCATACACACCCAGCTTATTCTCAAAATAATGGAACAGAAGCCCCTTACTGATACCGGCCTCTTTCACAATATCATCGGTACTGGCGTGGCGGTAACCACGTATTGCAAATACCTTCAGGGCAGCATTAATCATTCTGTCCTGCTTTTCTTTTTTTAAATCAAAAAATTTATCATTCATATTCTACATCCCCTTATTCGACTGTACTAATATAACATACTCTCGCATTTTTTGAAAGTTTTTCGTATATTCTCTTTTCTTTTTGGCAAAAACATACTAATATAGTCGGGAGTTTGACACTTCCTCTCTAACACCATAACACATAAACCCTTTGTTTAAG